>JACRIH010000078.1 GCA_016235885.1 Planctomycetales bacterium
GCGTTGTACGGCTGTAACTGGAGGGAGGGCGCGGCTCCCGCCGAGCCGCGAGTTGCCGGAACGCTCGGCTCGGCGGGAGCCTCGCCCTCCCGAACGCTCGACGGGTTCGATCGCATTGAGGTCGAGATCCCCGCGTCACTCGCTGAGCCATCCTGGCCGTTGCCCGTGCGGTTGCTGCCGGCTCAAGCGATGCTCGAAGGAGCTTCGTTTCCGTTTCAACTTCCCGGCAGTCAGGCACCGGTGGTCATTGGCGTCACGGACGTCCCGGTGGTGCTGGACCGAACCGACCATCATTCGCCAGCAACGGCCCAAGAGATTGTCGTCCCCTGCGAAGTGAGCGGTCAGCTCGTGGCCGGTGACGAACGCGATTGGTTTGCGATTCAGGCACGGCGCGGCGAAGTGCTCTTCATCGAGGCCCTCGGACAAAGAATCCAGTCGCCGGTTGATTTGCAGATCAGCATGCTCGACGGGTCGGGTCAGCGGGAATTGACGCAGTTCGGCGACGAGGTGCGGAACATCGGCGGCGCTTTCCCAACGGCTCATCTCGATCCGACGGGTCGCTGGGTCTGTCCGGCTGATGGCCGCTTTTTGATTGCCGTCCGAAATTTGATTGGCGGACTGCGTGCGGATCCGCGCCGGACGTATCGGTTGAGCGTGCGTCGCGAGGAGCCTGATTTTCAGCTCGTCGCTGTCCCGCGTCGCGCCGATCCGGCTGGCCTGAACGTGCCGCGTGGTGGTCGGGAGGTTCTCGACCTGCTGGCCTTTCGGCAGCGCGGCTTCGACGGACCGATTCGCGTTTCTGCCAAAGATCTGCCAGCCGGAGTGGAATGTCCCGATGTCTGGCTTGGCCCGGGTGTCGATCGGGCGGCGGTCGTCATCTCCGCAGATCGAAACACGGCGTCACTTTCAAGCGAGTTGAAACTGGAGGGCGTCGCGGACGAGGCCGCTTTGACATGTCGCCGTTCGGTGCGCGGCGGCACGATCGTCCGGTCGGGGACGCCGAATGGCTGGGGCCGCATTACTTCGCAAATGCCACTGGCGGTTGCCGGCGACGCGCCGCTGCGGATCACGGCCGATGGTCACGAAACGCTGAACCATCATCTCTACGGCAAGCTGCAAGTGAGACATTCGCCCGGTGGAGTCCTGGATGTCGCCGTCCAAATCGAGCGGCGCGACACCGGGCATCAGGCACCGGTCAAGCTGATCGGCGTGGGGCTTCCCGAGTTGATCCGGAATCAAACGGCTGTCATCCCGGCCGGGCAGCAGAAGGGGTATCTCAGTTTCTATTTACCACCGTCGCTTTCCGTGGGACGCTATTCGCTGGTGGTTCGCGCCGAGACCACCGTGCCGGCGCCGAACCAGAAAATGGAAGCCGTCGTGATCCACAGCAACCCCGTCACCTTCGACGTGCAGCCGGCCGCGTTCGTCGTGGAAGTCGATCCCTTTGCCGTGACACGAGCCAAACGGGGCGAAACCATTCAGGTCGGGTATTCCGCGAAGCGACTCAACGGATTCATTGGCAAGATGCACACCGAGTTGGCCGCACCCGATCGCGTGACCGATGTCGTCGGCCTGCGGGGGCGCGGTGAGACGTTTACCGGACAGACGGACAAAGGGTCGCTTCAGATCGTCATCAACGACGACGCGCCGTTGGGTCGGCAGCCCTTCCTGAGGTTGTTCACGGTCGGGGTGCTCGAAGATGATCCGATCTATCACGGCAGCAGTTTTCTCACGCTGGAGATTGTGGAGTAGCCAATGTCGCCAGGGCCTGTTGAATTAATGTGGTCCCGACACTCCGTGGCGGGACATGTTGTGCCCGCCCTGCGGGGCGGCCACAACGTGCGGTGTCACGGAGTGCCACCGCTACACTAAATCAACAAGGTCGCCAGACCTTGGGCCATCGCGAGAAAAGCCCCGATCTCTGACGAGATTGGTTACGACAGGAACCTTGAATGACCAGCTTCAAACACATCGCATGGCAACTGCTGCTGATTGCCTGTTCGGGTTTGGGAGACAACGCGGTCGCGGCCGAAGCGCCGAACGCGACCGTTGTTCGCTTTGGCACCGATGTGGTGCCGATCCTGACCAAGCTCGGATGCGACAGCGGCGGTTGTCATGGAAAGGCGACCGGTCAGAACGGCTTCAAACTCTCGTTGTTCGGGTTTGAACCGGAGTTGGATTACGACGCGCTCGTCACCGAAGGCCGGGGACGGCGTCTGTCCCTTGCCGACCCGGATCGCAGCCTGCTCCTGCTCAAGGCGACGGCCCGCGTGCCGCACGGTGGCGGTCGGCGGCTGAATGAGTCGAGCGACGACTATCGAATACTCCGTGACTGGATTGCTCAGGGAGCGGCCGCGCCGCGCGATGACGATCCGCGCCTGGTGCGCATCGAGCAGTCTCCGCAGGAGCAAATCCTCCCCAAGGATTCGTCTCAGCAACTCCGCGTGACGGCGTTCTTTTCCAATGGCACGTCGCGTGATGTGACACGTCAGGCCGTGTATCAGTCCAACGAACCTGGCATCGCCGCAGTGGATGCGGATGGACTGGTGAAGACCAGTTCGCAGCACGGTCTGGTGGCCGTGATGGCTCGGTTTGGCGACCAGATCGCCACGTTTCATGCAGCGGTTCCGTTCGCGGGCGATCGGGCGAAGATGGCTGCCGCGCAGACGCAACTCGATCAGTTGGCACCGAAACTCGCGGCGTCCTCATTTGACCGGCTCTTGCTTCGTCAATGGCGGCGGCTGGGAGTTGTCCCGTCCGCTCCGGCCGATGACGCGACATTCCTCCGCCGAGTGACGATCGATATCTGCGGCTCGCTGCCGACGAGTGACGAGGTCGTGGAGTATCTGGCCGACACGCGCAGCGACAAACGCGCGCGGCTGATCGACCGCCTGTTGGAACGGCCGGAGTACGCCAGCTACATCGCGCTCAAGTGGGCCGACATTTTGCAGAACCGCGGGGCCGGATATTCGACCAGCAAGCAACGCGCGGGGACGACGTTGTTCGCCGCGTGGATTCGCGATTCCATTGCCGCCAACAAGCCCTACGACCAGTTCGTCTCCGAGATACTCACCGCCAGCGGCAGCCAAAACGAAAACCCGCCGGCGCTTTGGTATCGCACCGTGCGAAAGTCGCCGGAGTATGTCGAGTCGGTCGCGCAGGCGTTTCTGGGAGTCCGCGTCCAGTGTGCTCAGTGTCACCACCATCCCACCGAACGCTGGAGCCAGTCGGATTATTTCGGCTTGGCCGCCGTCTTCTCCCGCGTTGGTCGCAAGGGGGGCTTCGCCGATGCCGAAGTGCCGACCGACGAGATCATTTTTCTCAAGGAACGCGGCGAGGTCGTGCATCCGCGCACGGGAGCGATCCTCCGGCCGCGACCGCTCGGCGGAACCGAGTTCTCGCTCGGCTTGCACGATGATCCGCGCAGCAGTCTCGCGAGCTGGATGACCAGCGCCGACAATCCGTTCTTCGCCCGTACGATGGTCAATCGACTGTGGGCTCACTTCCTCGGCAGAGGGATCGTTCATCCGATCGACGACGCGCGCAGCACGAATCCGCCGAGCAATCCCGAACTGCTCGACGCGCTGGCCCAAGACTTTGTCGCCAGCGGCTTCGACGTGAAGCATCTCATCCGTGTCATCACGAGCAGCCACGCCTACAGGTTGGAGGCGGCTCCACATGCGGGCAACGCCGGCGACACGCAGACGTTCGCGCGGTTTTACCCGCGGCGTGTGACGGCCGAAGTACTGCTCGACGGTGTCAGCCAGGTGCTCGACGTGCCGACCAACTTCCCAGGCGTTCCGGTTGGCACGCGCGCGACCGAGTTGCCAGATGAGAACGTAACCGCGCATTTCTTGGATGTCTTTGGTCGACCGGCGCGAATGTCGGCCTGCGAATGCGAGCGAGTCGACGCGCCGGCTTTGACTCAGGCGTTGGAACTGGTGAACTCGGCGGAGATCCAGCGGAAGCTGACCGACAAGGCCGGCTACGCCCAGCGATTGTCCACCAGCGACAAGTCACACGCCGACCTTGCGGCCGAGGCGATTCTGCGCGTGCTGGCACGACGGCCACGGCCGGAAGAATTGAAGGCCGCAGTCGATTTCCTCGAATCCGAGCCTGACCGAGCGGAAGCCTGTCGGTCGCTGCTGTGGTCGCTGTTGGCCACCAACGAGTTTTTGTTCAATCATTGAGGTCGCAACCCAACGTAGCCTCGCTCGCCAGAGCGTGGGCCGAGTGACCAGTAAACCCACGCTCTGGCGAGCTTGTTGATTTAATGTGGCGGTGGCACTCCGTGACACCGCATGTTGCAGCCGCCCTGCGGGGCGGCCACAACATGTCCCGCCACGGAGTGTCGGGACCACATTAAATCAACAGGCCCTGGCGAGCGTGACTACTATGACTGAGGAGTTCCTGCCATGTTGCGAATCGACAGCCACTCATTCCAGAATTGCTGCGGCGTCACGCGCCGGAACTTTCTGCAAATTGGCGCTCCGCTGCTGGGCTTGGGGATCGCCGATTTGTTGCGACTGGAATCGCAAGCGGCGGACGCGGGACATCTCACGAGCACCAGCAAAAAATCGCTGATCATCTTCTGGACCGACGGCGGAGTCAGTCAGCAGGACAGCTACGACGTGAAGCCCGATGCGCCGGACGAGTACCGAGGCATGTACCAACCGATCGGCACCACGGTCCCCGGCGTTGTGCTGAGCGAACGGCTTCCGCTCCAGGCAAAAGTGATGGACCGGCTGTCGGTCGTGCGCTCGGTGCATCACGAAAACGGAATTCACGCCCCGTCGGCGCACTGGATGCAGACCGGTTACTTCGGCCCGACTCTGGCTCGCAACGCCGCACAGAAGCCAGCGTTGGGTTCGGTCATCGCGCGATCGCTGGGATCGCGTCAACCACCGATGCCCGCCTACGTGACGATCCCGAAGTCGGAATCGTTTGGCTATCAGGGGGCGGTGTACCTCGGCAAGGCGTTCAATCCGTTTGAGGTGGGTGCCGATCCCAATGCGAAGGACTTCAAGGTGCCGAACCTGTCGCTGCCGGGCGGACTCACGGCCCGCAGCGTCGAATCGCGACGCGCTTTGCTCAAGACATTCGACACGCTTCGCCGCGACATCGACGACAGCGGTGTGATGGAGGGACTCGACACCTTCAAGAGCCAGGCGCTGGAAATGGTCGCCGGCGATCGCATGCGAGCGGCGTTCGATCTCAGCGCCGAAGACCCCCAGCTGCGCGATCAGTACGGCCGGCATCGCTACGGGCTAAGCGCCTTGCTCGCCCGGCGGTTGGTCGAAGCGGGTGCGCGCTGCGTGAACATCAACACTGGCAACTGGGATCATCACAACGACATCGCCAAGGGGCTGGATGAGCACCTCCCGCCGCTGGATCGCGCGATCGCGACTCTGGTGGAAGACCTGTCAATGCGCGGCTTGTTGAATGACGTCATCATCTACTGCGCCGGCGAGTTCGGCCGCACGCCGCGCATGAACGGTCACGCCGGACGCGATCACTGGTCGGACTGCTTCAGCGTGTTGCTTGCCGGCGGTGGAATCCAAGGCGGCCGAGTGGTCGGTGCCAGCGAGAAATGGGGGGGCGGTGTGCGCGATCGGCTGGTCACTCCACTCGACCTGCTGGCCACGATCTATCACACGCTCGGTATTCCGCTCGACGCGCATTTCGAAGACTCCAGCGGCCGGCCCACGAGCATCGTTGGTGGCGGACGACCGATTCAGGAACTGTTATGAACGGGACGATCATACGACGGGTGTCACTGCTCGTGCCGGCTGCATTCGCACTGTCCGCGTTCGTCGCGTCTGCCAATGCCGACGAATCCAGCACAGTCAACGTCGCGAATCGCAGGTTTCTGCCGACGGACAAGATCGCCGTCGAGCGGATTTCACTCGGCGCGGCGGACGACTACAAGCCGTGCATCGCGCAGTTGCCAAACGGCGAGCTGTTGCTGACGGCATTTCATCAGCACAAGCGGGACGGCAACAAGGTCATGGAGCAGACGCTGTTGTTTCGCTCGCCGGATGGCGGCCGAACATGGACCGCGCCGCAACCGCTCGATCTGCTCGGCCGCGAACCGTATTTGACCGTGCTCAAAAATGGAACCGTGTTCAGCACCGGGCACCTGCTGGCGCAGGACGTGCGCAACCAGTGGGGCTACACGACCGGCTTTCTGCATCGTTCGACCGACGGCGGCCGAACGTGGCACACGACGCGGGTCGAATCGGAACAAATCAAACCGAGGGCCAGCAATCACACGACTCGCAACGTGCTGGAACTGGCCGACGGCTCGCTGCTGCTGGGGGTCGATTACGATGGCGGAGGCGGCCCGTACTTCGTCTGGCGCTCGACCGATGGTGGCGAGACGTGGGGCAAATCGCAGAAGTGCGAGCCGCGTGACTTCAAAAGTCAGTACGGTTTCTTCGGCGGCGAGACGTGGTTGTGGCAGGCTCGGTCAGGCAAGATTTGGGCGCTGGTTCGTGTCGACAGCAACGAGATGCCGATCAAGGACCGGCCGATCAAAGCGGGCAACGATCAAGCCGACCATTTCATTTTGTTCTCGTCAGCCGACAGTGGGAAAACCTTCGACCGCATCCGCGACTTTGGCGACTACGGCGAGATGTACATGTCGCTGCTGCGGCTGCGCGACAAGCGACTGTTGATCACGTTCACGGTCCGCGACCTCAAGCCGCCGCTGGGAGTACGGGCGCTGGTCGGGACCGAAACCGACGATGGCTTCGAATTCGACTTCGCTCACGACCGGCTGATGCTCGACACGCGAACGCCCGTCGGCAAGGATCAGGGAGGCGGGTTTGGTCCGACCGTGCAACTCAAAGACGGCACGCTCGTCACTTCGTATTCGTACCGAGGCGAAGACGGGAAAACTCATTTGGAAGTCGTCCGTTGGAGACTGCCGTAGGCCGGTTCGCCTGGACCGTCCGAGCGCGGTTTCCGACACATCCACCACGGAACGATTGGAAAGGTTCGTCGAATGATTCTCGACACATTGGATAACGCGGCTCGTTACTGCGGACTTGGCGAACGCATCGCGACAGCGTTGAACTACCTGAGGGACAACGACTGCACCAAATTGGGCGTCGGGAAGATTCCCATTCAAGGCGAACAAATTTTCGCCCTGGTGCAGGACAACACGACCAAGACTCGTGACCAGGGGGTCTGGGAGGCTCATCGGAAGTACATCGACGTGCAGTTTGTCGCCGCCGGGGTCGAAGAGATGGGCTACGCGAACATCAAAACGCTGACGGTCAAGAAGCCGTACGATGAGCTGGCCGACTATGCCCTGTTCGAGGGCATCGGAATCTTCGTCACGGTGCCGGCCGGGAGCTTCGCGATTTTCTTTCCGGAAGACGGACACATCCCTGGCTCCGCCGTGGATGGTCAGCCGGCGTCGGTTCGCAAGGTCGTCGTGAAAGTCGCGGTGTAGAACGGATCAACTCAGTGGACCCGCATTGATCTCTGGGTAACCACGCTCTGGCGAGCTTGTTGAATTAATGTGGCGGTGGCACTCCGTGACACCGCATGTGTCGGTCAGACGAGCCGAATTCTTGCGAATTCAGCTACGACCAGATTGAAGGTGCGCTGTCGTGGTAAGAACAAGTTGGCGGCGTTTCGAAGGACTGCAAGCAGGAGCCAGGGCAATGCGGCAGATCAATATCGGAGTCATCGGGCTGGGCTGGTTCGGAGAAAAGCACTGCGAAGTTCTGGCAGGTCTGCCCGAAGCCAGACTGGCGGCCGTGTGTACTCGGACGCCCGCGCGTCTGGCGGAGGTCCGCGCGGCGTTCAACGTGCCGAAGTCATTCACCAACTACCGCGAGATGCTGGCCGATCCGGAGATCGACGTGGTGAGTGTCGTGACGATGTGGGACCAGCATGTCGAGCCAACCATCGCGGCGCTGGAAGCAGGCAAGCACGTGTTCCTGGAAAAGCCGATGGCATCGACGGTGGGCGACTGCGACCGGATCATCGAAATCGCCCGTCGTTCGCGAGGTAGTTTGATGGTCGGACACGTTTGCCGCTTCAACCCGCGCTATGTCGCCGCCAAACAAGAGATCGATGCGGGGCGGATTGGCAGGATCGTCGCGATTTACGCGCGCCGAAATCTGCCGTCGTGGATCACCGCAGGCGTGCTGGACAAGATCGGCCCCATTATCGGTGACGGTGTCCACGACACCGATCTGATGCTCTGGTTCACCGGCGCGAAAATCGTATCGGCCTACGCACAGACCACGCGGGTCCGCAATCTGAAGTTTCCGGACATCGGCATGACGATGTATCGCTTCGACAGTGGCGCCATCGCCGTCAATGAAAACAACTGGGCGCTGCCGGAGCGGTCGCCCATGCAGATCGACGAGCGAATGGAGATCGTCGGCACCACCGGTTCGATTTCGATTCACGACACCACGCCAAACTTTCTGGTCGTCGATCACGATCACGTGCGCCACATCGACACGACTTACTGGCCGATGATCCACGGCGTTCGCAGTGGAGCACTGCGCGAGGAGTGGGCTTATTTCCTGCGCTGTGTGGCCGACGGTCGCCAGCCGGACGTGATTCGCCCCGAGGAATCGCGAGCCGCGGTCGCCGCCTGCCTGGCCGCCGAACAATCCGCGGCCACCAACCAAGTTGTTCTGCTGTGACCATCCAAGTCGGACGGGTCTCCTGGCCCGGCCATTTCTCATTTTTCATTGGACAACACGATGCCACTTCGCCCGTTAGGTTCCAGCGGTTTGCTGGTGTCGCCCATTTGTCTGGGGACAATGACGTTTGGCACGCCCGTGGGTGAACAGGACGCGATCCGTCTCACCCATGCGGCCATCGATTTGGGGATCAACTTCATCGACACGGCCAACGTCTACGAAGGGTATGCCCGCTACCTGGGAAGCCCGGGCGGCGTCGCCGAAGAGATCGTAGGCAAGGCGATCCGCGATCGTCGCGACCGGGTGATCCTCGCGACCAAGGTCGCCGCGCCGGTTGGCCCCGGACCGCAGGATCGTGGTTTGTCGGCGGTGCATATCCTGCGGGAACTCGACCGCAGTTTGAAGCGGCTGCAGACCGACGTCATCGATCTCTACCTCATCCATTGGCCGGACAAACACGTTCCGCTGGAGGTCACGCTGCGGGCGATCGACTCGGCGGTGCGTCAGGGCAAGATCCGTTACTTCGGTGCCTCGAATCACTCGGCGTGGCAACTGTGCGAGATGCTGTGGCTGGCCGACCGAAACCTATGGCCGCGCGTGATCAGTTCGCAGATTCCGTTCAGTCTGTTGCGGCGTGAAATGCAGAACGATCTGCTCTTCTGCCAGCAGCACGGACTGGGCGTCACGCCTTACCAGTCGCTGCAAGGTGGACTGCTGACCGGGAAGTACCGCCGGGGTCAGCCACCGCCCGCCAATTCGCGAGCCGCTGAGAAACCGGATTGGATCTGGAAACAAGACAACGCGATGTTCGATCGACTGGAAGCCATCGAATCGCTGGCTGCCGAGGCGGGTGTATCGATGTCGCAGTATTCTCTCGCTTGGACGCTCATGCAGCCCGCGATGAGTTCGCTAATCGTCGGCGTCAAGCTGTTCGAACAAGTGCAGGCGGCGGTCGCAGCGGCGGACATCGTGATTCCACCCGGGCACATTCCCAAACTGGATGCGATCTGTCCGCCGCCGTGGCGACAACCCGATCCGGTCCGCGGCTAAGTAGTACCGCAGGGAGGTTTATGTAGCCACGCTCGCCAAGAGCGTGGGCTTTCCCCGGATTCACACACGCTCTTGGCGAGCGTGGCTACCCAGAGATCAATGCGGGTCCACTTGGCACGACAGCGCACTTTCGTTCGTAGTCCCGGCTTTAGGCGGAATCCGCGAGCCGGCTAAAGCCGGGACTACGAACAATCGTGCGCAGTAGTGTTAGTTCGCGCCGCGTAACGCTCCCCATCCTCCACAGAGATCGTGACCAATGCCCCGCAATCACTCCGGTCTGCTTGTTCGTGTCGTGTGTGCGCATCGCGTGCAGCCCGACTGGTGCCTCCACAGTGCCTGCCTTGTCATCGCTTTATTGGTCGCCTGGCTCCCGCTGTTTGGTTGCTCGCCGCCGGCAACGTCGAATGCCACCAGCATTA
>JACRIH010000075.1 GCA_016235885.1 Planctomycetales bacterium
CGTGAGCGGTAAGGCGCTAGCCGCCGGTGTGTTCAGCAGACCGGCGGCTAGCGCCTTGCCGCTCACAAAGACGTTCGCGCAAACATCAACCTGAGTCCCAATAAACGAAAATGATCCCACGCAGCAGATCATCGCAGGCGGGAGTTTGAAGGCAAGGCGGCTTGCTGGCGGCCGATGAACTGTTGGTTGTGTTGGACCAGTTGGCCGAGGTGGTCCGGTTGATCCGTGGTGACCTGAAAAAAGCAGACACACATTTCGTCGGACGTTTGTTCACCCCAGCGCACGGTTCGCGGTGGGAAATTCGGGTTGCGGGGATTGGCGGCCGAGTTGTCGAAAACGGCTGAAACGTCGATGCGGGTGCCGCGTGGCAGGCGCAGCGGGCGCGAGTAAACGTAGTGGTCGTGCCAGTTGAAATCCCAGTCCTCGATCAGGATCAACGGTTCGACGCGACCGTCTGGCAGAGTGGCCGTGGCGACGATTTCGCGGCCGAGTTGATGCATGTGCGGTGTGATGTCCAGCACGACAGTATCGACTGGCAGAACGTACGACGCGCGGTGACGAAACTTCGCCGCTCCGGCGGGGATCGTCAGGTTCATGTTCGCGACGAGGATTTCATCCACGACTTGTTTCGTTTCGGGCGGGGCGAAATGGATGCCGATCGCGGACTGGTCACGTTCTGCCTTGCCGCTCGGATGGAAATGCAGTTGTAAGACGAGGTCCGCATCGCGTGGGATCAGTCGGCCCATGCCCGATGGCAGCGGTTGCGGAGTCACCCCCGGTCCCCAACCGCCGAGGCTGCCCGCCGGAGTGAAGCCGCCTCCGCCAGCGCGGCGATAGCCGGGGCCGTCGTCGTCGGCATCCAGTTGCCGAGCCGCGCCCGAGGTGTCGACGAACACCGTGGCGTGATGCACGACGCGTGGGTTCGCCGCGCGAAATTCGATGGCTGACATCAGCCGGTCCGTCGGCAATCCGGACGGCAGGACGAAGTACTGGTAGATGTCGGGGCCGTCGGAGGGGATGTCCACCGCTTCGGGAAGTTGGAGCACGAGGTCGGGCCGACCGAGTTGCCAGCCGTCGACGAAACGCGGTGGCGGTGGCAAGTCCGCGGCGGTTCCTTCCGGAGCACCCGCATCGACCCACGCAGCCAGACGCGAAATCTCCGCTTCGGTCAATCGTCGCTCACCGCGGAATTGGCCGAAATGTGGGTTCGGTTTCCAAGGGGGCATGATGTGCGAGGACGTGACGATATGAAGTTGCTTCGCGCGGCGAGCAGCATCCGCGTACGTTTGCAGCGAAAACGGAGCCACCTCGCCGGGACGATGGCAGGCCACGCAGTGCGAGTTCAGGATGGGAGCGATGTTACGGTTGAATGTGACAGCGGCGGTTGCATCGCGAGCGGAAGGCTGTTCGATCAGGCAGCCAACCGGTTCTGTGCGTGAGACGTCAACTTGGCGGCGGTCGAGTGTGGCTCGCAGGGCATCTGCGAGAAAGTGCTGGCGAACTTCCGGTCGTCGCCGTGTCAGATCGGCATGGCGATCGTCGATGGCTCCGGAGTAGACGATCTTTCCGTCGGGATCGAGCACGACCGCCTGCGGCGTGTGCGTGGCGCGTAGTTGCTTGGCCAGATCGCCTGCGGGATCGAAGAGGACTGGGAATCCGATGCGGAACTCGTCGCGATGCCGCACCGCGTCGGCACGCGCGAGAGTTTGATCCGAGAGCACACCCCAAAACTGGACCTGCCGTTTGGCGTAAGCGGCTGCCATTCGGTTCAGTCCTGGCACGGCTTCGTTGCTGATCGGGCACTCGGTTGCCAGAAACACCACGACGATGGCTGGGGATCGCGGGTTTTCGCCGAGCCGGTGGAAGCGGCCATCGAGATCGGTGCCGGTCAAGCGGGAGGTGGCTCGGGGAGACGATTCGTTCGCGGCCTTGTCGTCGGCGGCAACGGGGCCAACCGAAGCTGGCCGGAGGGCGAACAGGGCGACCAGCCCCGCGATTGTCGCGATGAATCGCCCAACTTTGTTTGACACCAGCCCCATCTGGTTCGGCCTCCCTGCCGGTTTGAGCGGGGACGATACCGGCCAATCGAAAATCGGTCAATTGGCCTTGCCGGATCGGACCAAGCTGAATCACCGGTGGAGTCTCGGAACGGGGTCGGGAGTCTTTGTCGGAGCGGTGGAGGATCGTCGCACTGTGAATCACGCTCACTGTCGGCCGCTCCGAAAAAGACTCCCGACCCCTTCGCTCCACCCCGATCACGACCGATCGGCCGATTTCCGCAGACTTCGGTTTTCTTTCGTCGGAGTGGTGGCTAGATTGGAGACCTTTCCAACGCACGGGGAATCGGCCACGTAGTGTGGCACGGTCCGTGACGTGTTCTGATTGTTCCGTTGCGTTGTTTTCAGAGGTGATCATGCAGATGAGTTCGTATGTTTCCGCGCTGAACTGGGTTCTCGGGCAGGCGGGCGACGCGGCCACCCCTGCGGCCGCAGTCAAGTCCAGCGGGATGTGGATGGCCGATCTGGCTGTGGGCGCTGTCGCTGGAGCTGTTCTGTTGTGGTTCCTGTATCGCACGCGCGGTGGAATCATCGCCCGCGCCACGACGAAAGAAGCGGTGCGTCAGCCGGTGTTCATTCTGCTGACGCTGCTGGCCATGGCGATGATTGTACTCAACACGGTGTTGCCGTTCTTCTCGTTGGGCGAAGACGTGAAAATGCAGAAAGACTGCGGCTTGGCCACGATTTTGATTGCCGGGATGCTGCTGGCGACCTGGACGGCCAGCACGAGCATCGCGGACGAAATCGAAGGCAAGACGGCCATCACGTTGCTGTCGAAGCCGGTCAACCGCCGGCAATTTGTGGTGGGCAAGTACATTGGGATTCTGGTCGCCGTGCTCTGGCTCTTCCTGCCCGTTGTGATCGCCTTCCTCGTGTCGATTTACTATCGCGCTGGCTACTACGACCCACGGGAGAGTTCGACCGAGGGGAATCATGCAACGGGTATGGCCGAGGTGTTTCAGGTGTTTCCCGGTGTGGTGCTGATCTTCCTGGAAGCGGCCGTGGTCTCGGCGATCAGTGTCGCCATATCGACGCGGCTGCCGATGATGGTCAACATGGTGAGCTGCCTGACCGTGTTTGTCATCGGTCATCTCACGCCGGTGATGGTGAACGCGGGAGTGCTCAAGAATGTCCTGGTCGAATTTTTCGCCAGACTCTTCGCGACGATTCTTCCGGCTCTGGACGTGTTCAACATCTCGGCCTCCATTGCCACGGGGTCGATCGTGCCTCGCGAATACCTGGCATGGTCGGGCTTGTACTGCGTGGCCTACAGCACGATGGCGATCCTGTTGGCGTTCATTCTGTTTGAGGATCGCGACCTGGCGTGAGCGAATTGTCACCTGTTCTCCCCGAGAGCAGAGTGCAACGCTCGCCCGTCACTTAACACTACTACGAACGAAAGTACGCTGTCGTGTTAAGTCGAAGTCGTGAGACTTCGGATTGCGATGACCGATCTCGATCGTCTGAAGTCTCACGACTTCGGCTACGTCGGAGAATTCGTCATTCCAATCTCGCCTGCGGTTGGGGTTCCCACAGATTGAGTGTCGGCTTACGATGGGAAGCGACGCCTGCGGACGGCGGCGGAACGAGGTCGCGAGAACCGTTCCACGCTGCGGAATCTGACGTCCGATTTCCCACTTCCGAACTGCGGAATCTCCTGTGGCCAGCCACACCCCGAGTGCCTTCCAGCGAGTCGTTCCCACGGCCGATTTCTTTCGCGGTCGGTCGCTGCGGACGCTGGTTTATTCAATCGTGGCGACGCTCGTGTGGGCGGTTCTGTGGTGTAATTTCTATCTCTTCGTCGATCTGTTGGTGACTGGCGGCGAATTGCGTCTGGCGGCCCACGAGCGCGGCGAACTCGAATTGCTGGTCGGCAAGAGCTTCGATCTGGTCGTCGATCCGAATGCACACGTTGCAGCGGGGGGGCCGGGACCACATTTTACTGACAGTGGCCTCCTGCCGACCGTGTGGCGTGATCGGAACCGGCCGTGGGGAGGTGTGCTGCGCGGACTGTTCGTTCGCTGGTCGTTCTTGCAAGAGAATACCGGCGCGATCGTCGTGTTGGTCGTGACGGCGTGGGTGTTGAGCCTGATCCGCTTGTTCCTCCAGAGTCGCGCCCGACAACTCGCGCTGCGAGTCGGTGTGGAAGTGGCGACACGGCTTCGACTGGCGATCCATCGGCAGACGTTGCGGCTCGGGCCGTCCGATGTCGAAGGGACGTCGCAGGCGAACGTGCTGCGATTGTTCACCGAGGACGTCGAGCAATTCCGCGAGAGCTTGTTTCACTGGATCAATCACTGGGGGCGAAGTCCACTTCAGCTCGCGTGGCTGATCGCGATGATTCTCGTTTTGCACTGGCACATGGCGTTGCTGTGTGTGATTCCGCTGGGCTTGGTTTGGTATCTGGCCGCGAATGAACGCGAGCGGACCAACGAAGTTCGCCGACTGGCGGAATCCCAATCGATGCGCGAACTGAAGCTGTTGGCCGAGGGGCTGGCGAAGACTCGATTGGTTCGCGGCTACGGCATGGAGTCGTTCGAGCAGACGCAGTTCCAGAAGCACCTGGAGCGGTTTCAGCAAAACTTGGCGGCCGCGTTGCCGGCCAGGTTGTGGGCCGAGCGCGGCAGCCGGGCGCTCATGATGTTCGCCGTGTCGCTGGTGCTGTATCTGGCCGGAACCAAATTGCTGTTGGAACCGCGGGAGTTTCCCGGTGCAGCGGCACTGGTGATTTTCGCCGCCCTGGCTTCGATGATTGGTCCCGTGCGGAGTCTGCGTGACCTGCGGGCAAGTCATGCCACGGCGAACGGAGCGGCGCAGCGCATCACGGCCTATCTCGGCCAGATCCCCGAGGTCGGTCAGGCGGTCGGTGCGAAGTTTCTGCAACCGGTGTCGAAGTCGATTGTGTTCGACAACGTCTCGTACGATTCCCCGTCCCACCGCACGCTGCTGAACGGCGTTAACTTCAAGCTGCTGGCCGGACGGCAGTACGCGATCATTTCGATCGACCCGCTGGAGGCCATCGCAGTGGCTTCGCTGTTGCCGCGGTTCATCGAACCGAAATCGGGCAGCATCTTGTTCGACGGTGAAGACACTGCGTGGGTCACGCTCGAATCGCTGCGGGCCGAAACGATCTTTGTCGGCGGTCGCGATCCGTGTTTCACCGGCACCGTGCTGGAAAACATCAGTTGCGGCAACCCGCGATACTCGTTGCAGGAAGTGACCGAAGCGGCCAAGCTGACTCACGCCCACAACTTTATCCTCAAGCTGCCGCAAAGCTACGAGACACAGATCGGCGAGCACGGCGAACAGCTCGACGCGGGGCAGGCGTTTCGGCTGGGCTTGGCTCGCGCGGCCTGATGCTTATGGTCGGGAGCAAACACCGATGAATCCCTGCATCTGGCGACGGACTTTGCGACTCTGGTTTCTCGGCGTTTGCGCGCTGGGCGCGATCGCATCGGGCGGGGCCGCGGGCACCCCGAAGGGGCCGCCGAAGCCGGATGTGATCGTGGCCGCCGACGGCACCGGCCGCTACAAGACGATTCGCGAAGCCATCGATGCGTCGCCCCAAATCTCGAGTGACACGGGCCGGCGGTGGACGATCCTCGTGAAGCCCGGGATCTATCGCGAACTCGTCTACGTGCAGCGGGAGAAGCGGTTCACGGCGCTGGTCGGGGAGGATGCGGAGAAGACGATTCTCACGTTCGATCTTTATGCGAGCCTGCCGGGCCCGGACGACAAGCAGATCGGGACATTCCGCACGCCGACGCTCGTGATCGATGCGGATGACTTCACGGTGGAGAACCTGACGATAGAAAACTCGGCGGGTGCGCGGGGCCAGGCGCTGGCGTTGCGCGTCGATGGCGATCGCGTGGCCTTTCGCGGGTGCCGGTTTCTCGGCTGGCAGGACACGATTTTCGTGAATCGCGGCCGGCACTACTTCGGAGACTGCCTGATTGAAGGCGCGGTGGATTTCATCTTTGGCGGAGCGACGGCGTTTTTCGAGCGCTGTCACATCCGGGTGGTGGGCGCCGGCTACATCACGGCGGCATCGACCCCGGATCACCAGTTGCACGGCCTGGTCTTTTCCGATTGCCGGATCACGGGGCTGGCGCCCGGCCCCTTCACGTTTCTCGGGCGACCCTGGCGGGATAATGCCAAGACGGTGTTTCTCAA
>JACRIH010000083.1 GCA_016235885.1 Planctomycetales bacterium
CTGGGGAGCTCCCGCCTCTCGGATGACACCGGTGGGAGCTGACTACACTCGCTACGTTCCCGCCCAGTGGACAGGTGCTCCCGGAAGGCAGTCACCGGTCGGAGTGGTGCCGCCGATGGTTTATGCTCCGACAGACACCACGCAGTTTGGATATACCGCGGCTCACGCTCCGGCCTGGCAGCAGGCTCCGCGCACGTCGTGGGACAATTCCGTGGGCGGCATTGTCACTCACACACCAGTTCCAGCCCATCCTGTGTCGCAACCCGGCGGCGGTGTGAATGTCCCGGCTCCCGCGAAATAGGGTTGACTCACTGATCAGAAGCAATGTCTTGAATTCCACGCCGCCCGGCTCCTTTCGAAGCCGGGCGGTTTTGTTTCGTCGCGACGACGAAAAAACGCCACCCTCGGCAGGACCGAGGGTGGCGTGAGACAACTAACCGACACGTCTAGAATTACTCCGCGTCGCGGAAATCCTTGTGACATTCGCTGCACGACTTGTTCAGAGAAGTGAATGTCTCCTTGAACGCGCCGTCATTCTTCTTGCGGAGCGCGTCAGCGGCGGCTGTCGAGTGCTTTTGCATGTCTTTACTGTACGACTTCCACTTGGCGATGTCCGCCGGCTTGCCGCTCTTCACTTCATGAGTGTCCTCATGAGCCGCAAGAGACAGGACCGCGAGCACGCTCGCATCGCGAGCCGATTCGCTGGCGTCGGCCGGCGCCTTCTTGGTCGCCCGACGCAGTTTGCCGTGCCGCTTGTTGACTTCGGCCATGACCGCTCCCAACTTGGCCAGCTTGGCCCAATCGGCATCGGCTTTCGCACCGCTGGCTTTGCCACCCTGGGCCGCCTTCACGGCTTCCAGCGATTTTTTCGCCTCGTCGAAAGTTTTGGCATTCGCCAGAGCGATGGCCGCGTCACGAACGTCGGCAGCCGACTTTTTCCATGCCGAGTCGCCATCGCTTTCGGCCACGCCTTGAGCCAATACGGCCAGGACGCCAGCGTCGCCGGCGATCCCCTTCTTTCCTTGATTGAAACTGTCGGCAGATGCCAAACCGGTTTCGATGGCGGCAATCTTCCCTTCGGCCTCCGCCGCCAACTCAGCGATCGGGGCGACCGTAGCGACCTTGATGGGGGCGCCAGCAAATGCGGGCACCATCGACGCGACACCAATCGAAACCAAACACAGAACTAACGCCAGACGCTTCATTGGAACGGTCTCCTTCGGGTGAAATATCAAACGGACATACATGCCCCGCGACAGCGGAAGCCCGGAATGGTTTGTTCTTCAATTGGATTCCCTGCCGATGCTCCGGCAGGAACTCTCAACACATCGTGTGTGGTGATCTGTTTCAACGAGGCGGGCTAATTTTTGGCGGGGCAATCCTTCCAGCGAGCCGTAAGACCCTCCGGACGGACAGTTATTTCAATCTCCGAGCAGGTGGTTGTCAACTGTCGAAATGCTGCCGCCGTGCCAATCTGCGGTGACGGTTACTTCTTGAGCGATCGAGAAAGCCGGATAGTTCCGTCCGATATCAACGTTAGTACGGCGAGAATGTCGGTGGTGAGTTCCCAATCTCTGGGAATTTGTTTCTGGACCCGAGCCGTTCCATCGCGGACGGCGTCCGCCAACCGGCACAGACGCGGACCGGACGCACTCCAGAAATCGGCCAGTTCTTGCGGAGACAAATCATACCGCAGCAGGTTCGATTTCCGTTCGGATCGCAGTCGAGAAAGCCGCGACAAACCTGTCCCCTGGCTACGAAACAAGTGCCCTTCGACAAACGCCCGCCGCAGTCGCCCCTCCGCGTCGAAATGGAACACCGGGTCGCCTCCGAAGTACACGGACCAGCAGCCGTTGTCGCGAATGCCGACCACAACAGGCTCGTTTTCGCCCGGAAGGCGGAATTCCACCCGCCGTGTGAGAGCCACCGCCTCGCGCATCAGGTCTTCCCGGTCCGCTTCATTTCTGGCCACCGAATATCCTCCCCGTCCGCAATCCAAACCGTGTCGTTTCATGGATTCCCATGCTATGCTATTCCTCGTTCGTTGGCACGTTTTCGCCGTCCGATCTTAGTTTAGGTTTTCAACGCCGCCGCCGGGACAGCCTCACCGGACGTGACGCAATGTCCGACGGATTCGAGAACGAGCACATGTCGAGTGCCACCATTGAAGCGGCACGCCCCGTCTCATCGGGGGAATTCTTCCTCGCTGATCCCGCGCACTTCGAGATCGTCGAATTGCGGCAGAAGCAGGTGGCCGAGTTTCTGAAATCCCGGCAGTGCGACGCGATGTTGTTGCAGCGACCGTGGAATTTTTCGTGGTTCACGGCCGGTGGGAGCAGCCTCCGCTTCAATTCCTCCGACGTCACCGCGGCCCTGTTTCTCACGCCGGACTCGCGAGTCATCGTGACCAGCGGTGTCGATTCCGGGCAAATCTTTGATCGCGAGGTCTCCGGGCTGGGATTCCAGATCAAGGAACGCCCCTGGCACCAGCCACGAAACGTGTTGATCGAAGATTTGTGTCGTGGAAGAAGAGTGCTCAGCGACTGCGGATTTCCCGGAACAAAAGAGGACGCCGCGACAATCGACTCGTTGCGGCTTCCGCTTCAGGCACTGGAGTGCGAACGCTTGACTGAACTCGGGAAGATCGTGGCACATGCTGTCGAAGCGACGGCGCGGCATGTGGAACCGGGACAGTCCGAATCGGAAATCGCCGGCGAGGTGGCGCACCGATTGATGAAGCACGAGGTCGTTCCCATCCGAATTCAGGTGATGGCGGACGGACGGAGCCAACAGTATCGCCACTGGGGCTTCAATGGGACGTTTCTAAAAAAATGGTGCGTGATCAGCGCGATGGGGCGACGGCAGGGGCTGCATGTTTCCGCCACTCGGACGGTTTGTTTCGGTCATCCATCGGAACGCGTGGCCGATGCTCACCGGCAGGCCGCCATGGTACAGGCGACCGGGATGTTCTTCTCACAACCGCGGATGGACTTGGGTGGCTTGTCGGACCGCATCCAGCGCATCTATGAAAAATTTATCCACGTCGAGGAATGGCAGCGAGCCGACCAGGCGGAGGTGATCGGCTATCAAGCATGCGAAGCTCCCGTCGTGCCGCTTAGCCAGTTTCGCCTTGCCGAAGGGATGGCAATCTTCTGGCACTGCTCCGTGGGGCCGGCAGCTTTGGGTGACACACTCCTCATCACCAACCGACATGCCAGGCTGCTTACCTCTCCCGAACAGTGGCCGCTGGTTCGCGTCGATGTCAAAGGACGCACCACGGCAGTGCCCGACATCCTCTGCCGCGAAGTGGGTTCGGTGTTGGACTAACCCGGACGACGCACGAGAGACCGTAGCTGAATTCTGGCGAATTCAGCTACTTGACGACCGGCTCGCACAATGTTGCAGAAACTCCGCCGAGTTCAGCCAACCGCTGCATGAGGACGTTGGTGACTTCTCGCAGCAGTTCGCTCGACAGTGGCCGGCTGTAATACACAGACAAGTCCACAGGATCACCGTACGTGACCCGGACCTTGTTGAACGTGTAGAACGGCTCGACCATGTTCAGCGTCAGCGGTGAATTGTGAATGAAGGTCGGGTACACAGGTGCCTTCGACCGCAACGCGAGCCACGCCAGTCCAGGATTGGCCGGCAACAGGTCCGTTCCCGTGTTGATCCGGCCCTCGGGAAAGACTCCCAGCAATTCGCCCGCCAGCAGTCGTCGCAACGCTGCTCGCGCGGATGCCATATCACTGCCGTCGCGCTCGACCGGAATCGAATGCATGTGCGAGCAGACCCAATGCAGTCCTGGCTTCTCATAGAATTCTTTGGCTGTCAGATAGCCGATGACTCGATCCCGGACGATCTCAACGCCCAGGAAGAATGGGTCCAGTGGGCAGCGATGATTCGCCAGGATAATGGCCGGTCCGGAAAGCGGGAACGGGCAATGACGATTGGCTCGCCACCGAAACCCACATCGGCAATACAGCCGCAGAAACAACAAAATCATCCACGCCTGCCACCCCGCCTGGTATCTCCGAGCCTGCCAGACGACCACCACGGCTCCGATCAGCAGATACGATGTCAGCAGCAATTGAGCAGACAAGTCAGCGGTCATGGAGTTCGCACTTCGGATCGAAGCCCCGCGACGGAAGATGGACCGCGTGGAGCAAGGTGGTTCGGGAATTCAATGGACGTGCGACGCGCTGACGTCCCGCAGCGGGATCACCCGATGCGGTCCTTCCCGACCCACAGTCGCAGCACTTCCGGGATGACGATGCTGCCGTCCGCCTGCTGGTAGTTTTCGAGGATCGCGATGATCGCCCGTGTGACAGCGACCGCCGTGCCGTTGAGCGTGTGAGCGAACTGCGTCCCTTTTTTGTCGGGCGATTTGAAGCGAATCCCCAACCGACGCGCCTGGTAGTCGGTGCAGTTCGATGCGGAAGTTACTTCACCGAACTCACCCGCTTCGCCGCGGCCCGGCATCCAGGCTTCGAGATCGAATTTGCGATAAGCCGGGCCGCCGAGATCGCCGGTACATGTGTCGATCACCTGGTACGGAATGCCCAGCCCCTGGAACAACGCTTCCTCGACGGACACGATCTTCTCGTGAACCGCATCGGACTGGTCAGGTCGCGTGAACGCAAACATCTCGACCTTGGTGAATTGATGCACGCGATAGATTCCGCGCGACCCCTTGCCATGCGCTCCCGCTTCGGTGCGAAAACAGTGCGACAACCCCGCCGCCAAAACCGGCAGCTTGTCGGCCTCGAGGATTTGGTCCTTGAGCGAACCGCCCAACGTGATCTCTGCCGTGGCGACCAGACTGAGATCCGTGCCATGAATGGAATAGATCTGCGTCTCCGGTCCGCGGGGGTTGAAACCGATCCCTTCCAGAACGTCATCACGGGCCAGGTCGGGAGTCGTGTAGAGCGTGAACCCCTCCGCCACCAGTTTCCGCATCGCATACTGCACGAGCGCCATTTCGAGCAGCACCGCCTCGTTCTTCAAAAAATAGAAGCCATGCCCGGCGACTCGCGATCCCGCCTCCAAGTCGATCAGGTCGTGCTTTTCGGCCAGAGCGACGTGGTCGAGCGGCTTGAAATCAAACTTCGTCGGGTTGCCCCACGTGCGGACAACGCGATTATCCTCGGCCAACCGACCGACCGGCGCTGCCGGATGAGTCATGTTCGGAATGCGGCATTGTTCGCTCCGCAGTTCTGCTTCGACGACCTTCAATTGCTCGTCATTCGCCGCAGCGAGGCCTTTCAGCTCCTTGCCCCGCGCAATCGCCGCCTGCTTGCGATCCGCGTCTTTTTCCTTCGGAATGCTCTGCGCGACCTCGTTCTGCTCGCGTCGCAGTTGGTCTCCCTGCGTGATGACTTCCCCGCGACGCTGTCGCAGTCGGAGCACTGTTTGAATGTCGACTGTGACACCCCGATTGAGGCAATTCACCGCCACGAGGTCGGCATTGTCACAAATAAACTGCAGATCGAGCATGGTCTTCCTTGAGAGTCGGGGACTATCGAGCCACGACCGCAGTGCGGCTCAACTCGTTCCATAAATGAGCACTCGCCAGTGTTCCACGCCGGAAATCATCGAGCGAGAAATGTTCGTTCGGGCCGTGCAGATTGTCGGTGTTCTGGCCCCAGCCGAGCAGGAGGGTATCGACGCCGAGAATCTGCTTCAAGCTGCCAACGACAGGAATCGAACCTCCCTCACGGATGAACACCGGCTCCACATCGAATGCCGACCGGATCGCGGTTTTCGCGGCGGCCATGAACGGACTGGTCGGATCGAACACGTGCGCTGGGCAGCCGTGATACGTCGTGAACTGCAGCTTCAATCCCGAGGGGCACAACCGCTCGAAGTGTGTTTGCAGGGCAGCCATGATCTTGTCGGGGTTCTGATTCGGCACCAGACGACATGTGATTTTCGCGGTGGCCTTCGCAGGGATGATGGTCTTCGGCCCTTCCCCCTGGTAGCCACCGATGATTCCATTCACGTCGCACGTTGGACGGCACCAGCGACGCTCGATGGTCGTGAATCCCGATTCGCCGTGCGTCGCAGCCACTCCGAGCGAACCGCGAAATGTGGCTTCGTCGAACGGCAGCTTCGCAAGACGATCGCGCTCGGCAGGGGACATGGGAGTGACGTCGTCGTAGAACCCCGGCACGGTCACTCGTCCGTTGTCATCGTGAAGTGATGCAATCAACTTCGCGAGAGAATTCACGGGATTCGCGATCGAGCCGCCGAACACGCCGCTATGCACATCCTGATTCGCCCCGCGCAGCGTGATCTCGCACGCCACGATGCCGCGCAGGCCGTACGTGATTGCCGGTTGACCCGGCCCAAACTGACTCGTGTCGCTGATCACCGCAACGTCGCAGCGCAACCGATCGCGGTTCTGTTCGAGAAATCGGTCGAGGTTGTTGCTGCCGACTTCCTCCTCTCCCTCGATTACGACTTGGACGTTTACCGGCAGACGACCCGCGGATTTCATCCACGCTTCGAGCGATTTGACGTGCGTGAACACCTGCCCCTTGTCGTCCGTGGCACCGCGGGCGTAGAGGCACCCATCGCGGACAGTCGGCTCGAACGGTGGTGTGACCCACTCGTTGAGCGGATCCGGCGGCTGGACGTCGTAGTGTCCATAGACGAGGACGGTCGGAGCGTCCTTCGCTTCCATCCACGATCCGTGAATGATCGGGTGCCCTTCCGTTTCCACAATCTGCACGGTGAGGCCGGCGGCCGCGAGGTGGTCGCGTACGAATTCGGCGGCACGGCGGACGTCGCCACGGTGAGCGGAACTCGCGCTCACACTGGGGATGCGCAGGAACTGCTTCAGCTCGTCGACGAAACGGTCGGCATTGTCCGCAAGGTATCGTTCGACGTGCTGCATGGGACAGGGAACTCCTTTTCGCTCGGCGGACCAGTTCACTCGCTCTCGATAAACCGTAGCGCGACAAAGCCATAACGCAGTCGAGTCACGGAGTGACTCGACTACTTTGCTCGCGTCGCGGAGAGTCTAGCGAACGGCCGAAGTTGTCTCAATCCGGCCCAACTCGTCGGACCAAACGAGATTCCGTCCGGCAGATTTCGCCGCGTACAAGGCCTCGTCAGCGCGACCGACAACCGAACGAGTGTCGTCATCCACTTGAATCCCGGTACATCCAACGCTGATCGTCAGGCTGAGTGACCGTCCATTCACCTCGAACTTGTGGGTCGCCACCATGTGCCGAAGTCGCTCGGAAGGAATCACAGCTTCCTTTGCATTCGTAACCGGAAGCACCAGGGCAAACTCATCGCCACCGATGCGAGCGATCAGATCCATGTCGCGAAACGCTCCGGTCAGAACAGTCGCGAACTGCCGCAACAATTCATCGCCCGCAGCATGTCCATGCTTATCATTGATCGACTTGAAATGATCCAAGTCCACCAAGACCACCGAAAATGGAGTCGCTCGCCGTCGCCAAGCCGACACGCGGCGAGCCAGGTCTTCGTCGAAGGCCCGACGGTTGAGCAACTTCGTCAGCGGATCGGATCTCGCTTCCGCCTGCAATGACAATAGCAGCCCGGATTGCGCGGTCAGTTTCTGTGCGGTTTGAGAGAGTTGTTCTCGCAGCCGCAAGTTCTCGTTCTGCAACTCGCCAAGTTGCAACAGTAACTCGGTGGTCGGGATCGCATCCGCCGGGCGAGGATGCTCATGATCAAATCGCAGGTTGCCGGACTGAGATGTCGCGGCACTGGAATCGTGAGTCGTGAGTGATGGAGTGCCTGTCCGACCGCGAGTTTTCGACTTCATGTTTTCCCAACCTCAATGTCCCACCCGAGTGCGAATGGACGCGACACAGCCTGCTGCCACGCGACCACCTCGCCGCGAATACAGTTCTTGATCCTAGACGAAAGAAACTACGCAACCCCAACCGACAATAGAACCTATCGGTTGCGTTGGCGTCGAGTGACCAGCGTTTTTGGCCGGTTTCTGGTCGCTTGACAATTGAAACCGACTTTAATACAGAGTGCCCCGGACTTCCTTGGAAAACTAGGGGATCCGGTGATTTTTCGCTTGTTTGGACGCTCGCGAGGATTGCTTGCGGCGATTGAACTTCGTCAACCTGAGGGGATTCATGATGTCAACGGCGAGCTTGGGTGGGGTTCTGGAAATCACGGATTGGAATCGGCTTGGCGAGTTGCCGGCGCCTGATGGACTACTCGGCTTGAGTTTCTCGGATTCGTTTGGTGCCGTCACTCACAACCTCAATGGACGCGGTAAAGATGATGACGAAGGCAGCGTCGGAGAGGGTGACGAACCCGGCGACGACGAAGAAGTAGAGAAAGACGACGAAGAATTCGAGGACGAAGAGCTCGACGAAGAAGAACTCGATGAGGAATTCGAGGACGAAGAACTCGAAGACGAAGAATTTGAAGACGAGGAATTTGAAGACGAATTCGACGACGACGACGATCTCGACGACGACGATGACGACCTCGATGACGATGAGGACGAAGACGATGACGATGACGACGACGTATAAGTCATTCGTCATGCGGCAGAATTGAGCGATTAAGAACCCCGGATGCACCTGGTAGCCGGGGTTCTTGAGTTCCGTCACGCAGACAGCAGCTACGCCGATTGATCGGCTGCGGCCGCGGAAAGCTCCTGTGTGATCCGGCCGCGGCGGAAGCAGAGAATGCGGTCGGCGTAATCCAGCAGCAATTCCGGTTCGGTGGACGCCAAGATTACAGCGGCCCCTTGTCGCTGGAGTTCGCGAACAATCTGCATCACTTCGGCTTTGGCACCGACATCCATGCCGCGCGTCGGTTCTTCGAGTGCCAGCACGCGGATCGGTCCCAGC
>JACRIH010000079.1 GCA_016235885.1 Planctomycetales bacterium
ACTGGTGTGACTCGCTGCGCTCGGCACACCCTACGAAGGTTCCTCATGCAGCTCAGCCTCTTTTCCATCAGCTACGCCGGTTTCTGGGGACAGCACCGGTTGACCCTTCCCGAGTTCATCGGCAAGGCGGCAGAACTCGGCTTTGACGCGGTGATGCTGGCCGGAAAGCGACCGCACGTGTCACCGCTCGACATGACTGAGGAGACGTTGCTGTCGCTGCGCGGGACTCTTGCCCAACATCGCATTCGATGTGATGTGATTGCCGCGTACACGGACCTCGCCGGTGGACCGGCCGTCGAAGTGCCGCATCTGGAAATGCAGATTGCCTACGTTGAATCGCTGGCGAGGATCGCTTCGCGGCTGGGAGCGAAATTCGTGCGGGTGTTCACTGCGTACGAAACTCCGGGGCGCACGGCGGGGTCGTTATGGCGACAAGTGGTGACGACGTTGCAGGAGATGAGCGACCGGGCGGCGGCTCATGGCGTGACGCTCGCCGTGCAGAATCATCACGACGTTGGTGTCCACACCGATTCGCTGCTGGAGTTGCTGCACGATGTTGATCGGCCGAACTGTCGGCTTGGGTTTGACGCTTGGTCCCCTGCCCTGCGGGGTGAGGATCTGTACGACGCGGCCCGCAAGGCGGCTCCGTTTACGGTCATCACGACCAGTGCCGACTACGTGCGACTGCCGCGATTCGTGTACCAGCCGGACCTGATCAATTACATCCCCGCCCAACCGGACCTCGTCCGAGCCGTCCCGTTCGGCGAGGGCTTCATCGACTACAAAGCCTTCTTCGCCGGGTTGCGAGACGGTGGTTTCAACGGCGTCGCCACGTTCGAAATGTGTTCGCCGATCCGTGGCGGCGGTAGCCTTGAGAATCTCGACCGCTACGCCAGCCGATACGTGACGTGGATGCAGGATCACGGCTTCGCGATCGAGAGACGCGGTGGAACGGCGGCAGGGTAGTCGCTTTGTCCGAGCCTGTCAGTTTTTGTAGTGTGGACTTTAGTCCGCACGGTATGTCGTGCCGTGCGGACTGAAGTCCACACTACACGTCACGGGCGGATTTCGACCGCCACTTCGCCCGCGTTGTCCGCCAACTCGTTCCAGAAATCGTTCACGCGCAGGAACAGTGTGCCCGTCACGGGAGCGGTCACTTCAGCCTCGCGACCGATCGGGAGAGTTTTCGACGTGCCGAACTGCTGGCCGGCCGGCACTTGCGAAATGTCCGGCACGATGATCGCCAGCAACTTCCCAAGCGGCTGGCCTTGGTGGTAGCGAATGCTGACGCCTTGCGGTTCGCTGACCCACGGTTTGGGTTCTTTCGCGAGCGCGAACCGGCCGCTGGCGATGATGTGCAACATGTCCCCTTCTTGAACCGACACACCCGTCGATTGCCACCCGCGGCCGGCCGCGACGGACAGTTTCACGGCTGTGGTTCCGGATGCCAGCGGCTTCACGGGTTTGAAATCAATCGCAGCCCGTTCGATGTCATATCCGTGGCAGAGGTTTGTCAGGAACAGAATCCACTCTGTTTGCAACTGCGGCCAATCCTTCGCGAACAGGTCGGCCACCTGCTGTTTTGGATCGGGCCGCCGAACCACCGGCAACAGGCTTCGCAGCCGTTCACGGTAGCGCGGGTGAGTATCCAGAAACTTGCACAACGCCCACGACCAGCCGTAACACGAATTCTGTTTTGCGAAATCGTCCGGAGTGAGCGACAAGATCGAGGCGACATCTTTCGCCTGTCCCGCGATCACGTCGTCCAACACCAGCTTGATCCGTCCCAGCCCCGAAAACGAATCGCGGTCGTGCGGCATCACGGCGAACTTCGCCCTCCCGTTGCCATCGAGCGTGTGCGTGGCGAAGAATTCGGCCATCCCCTCGAAGTACCATACGGTTGCCACAGTGTTGGTGGGGAGGGCCGTCATGAAGCAGTGTGTCGCTTCGTGAAGCAGCAGATGGCGGCGGTAGTAATCCGTCGGCTGGTCGTTCATCCAGAATTCGTAGCCGCTGTGGCGACCATGCGAAAACCCCGGCAGTGCCTGCGGCAACAGCCCCGTGTCGCGAAAGATGTCGCGGCTCTTCATCAAATAGCCGGTGACTTGGAATGCGGATTTGTCCTCGGCTGGCGGAAGCTTTCCGAAGTGCGACTCCCAAGCGTCGTACATTTGATCCAGCAGCGCGGGGAGCGGCTGGGCGAGGTTCGGGTCGATGTCCGTGTACAAACACAGCCGTTTCGATTCGTACTTGTGGATGCCCGCCTTCGCGAGTTTCGCGTTGTCGTGCTTCGGTCGTGTGTCGCGCAAGCGAAACGCAGGTTGTGCATCAGCAGCGGTGATCGACGGCACGATTGATTGCGAGATGAGCAACGCAAGGAACAGAACACGGCAACCACAGCCGAATCGCAGACCAAGTCTGGCGCATGCCAATTGTCGGGAAGGCTTGGGATGCTCGGACCGAAAGACGCATGGGGCACCCCTCACCCCCGACCCCTCTCCCCCAAGGGGAGAGGGGAGAACGTTGAGTGGAATCTTCGAAGAATCACACATCGCAAATCCTGACCGCTTCGTTGAGCGACGCCATCGCGTCGCGACGCGGGATGAATTCCTGTCCGACGTATCCCTGATATTTCGTTTCGACAATCGCCCGCAGGATGGGGGCGTAATTGATTTCCTGAGTGTCGTCGATTTCCTCGCGGCCGGGATTGCCGGCCGTGTGGTAGTGACCGATGTACGAGTGAAATTTCTTGATCCGCGTGATGATGTCTCCCTGCATGATCTGCACATGGTAGATATCGAACAGGACTTTCAACCGCTCCGAACCGACTCGCTCGCACACTTCGACGGCCGATTCGATCGTGTCGCAGAAGTAGTCGGGATGTCCCTTCATTTCGATATCCACACGGCTGTTGAGCATTTCCAGGCAGAGCGTGACGTTCCGCTTCTCGGCGTGACCAACAATCTGCTTCAGCCCTTCGACCATGTTGTTCCGCCCTTCGGCTTCGTCGATCCCACGGCGGAACCCGGAGAACGTGATGACATTCGGGAAGCCGGCGTCGGCCGTGATGTCGATGATGCTTCGCAGCTTGTCGATGCACTCGGAGTATTCTTCCTTGTGCGCGAACCCCTTGTCGAACGAGTGGCCGACCGAGAGGGCGCAGGTCAGGTTGAGCTTCTTCAACATCGGCCAGTGTTCGGGGCCGACGACTTCGACCGACAGGATTCCCATCCGTGCCGCATGCCGGGCCAGTTCGTCAATCGGCATTTTTTTGAAACACCATTGGACGACGGACTGCTTGATCCGGCCGTTGTGGGCCACGTACAGGCTGTCGTTCGATTCAGCGGTGGGGGTGGTCATGGTGGTTGACGTTCGTCCGTGCGGTTTCATCGGGGTGATTTGATCGCCACCCCGCTTGCCGGGGTGGTTCAACGGCTTTTGCACTACTTGTTCTCTGGAGCATCGAGTAGTGCAAAAGCCGTCGAGCCACTGGGGCATGCCCAGTGGCGATCAGGCATGCACAACATCAAAACGTGCGATGAGGGTCATAGAATCCCCAGTCAGCGGCGGATACGATACCGTCGTCTCATCCGCTTGAATATCGACGCCGAGGTTCCCATGCCAGCGCTTCTCGTCCAGTCCGATCGCGGCGTCACGCGCGTGTCGCTCAACCGGCCGGACAAGCGGAACGCGCTCTCTCGGGAGCTATTGGCCGACCTGTTGCGAACTGTCTCCGACGCCGCGGCCGATCCCGGTCTGCGGCTGCTCGTGCTGACTGGCGAGGGTCTGGTGTTTTGCGCGGGGATGGACCTGGCGCAGATGCAGGAGACCGCCAGCCGTCCCGATGCGGCCGATGTGTTTCGATCGGACGCGCAACTTTACCGCGATCTCGTCGGCCGGCTGATCGAACTCCCCGTCCCCGTTCTGGCCGTGTTGCCGGGACCGGCTGTGGCGGGCGGGTTGGGATTGGTGCTCGCGTGCGACCTCGTCATCGCCGTCGAGACCGCGACGTTCTGGCTTCCCGAACCGCGCCGCGGTATCGCGGCCGCGATTATCACTCCCCTGCTCTTCCAGCGTTGCGGGTTGAGCGCGTCGTCCGACCTGTTGCTCTCCGGCCGTCCAATCGACGCCGTGACCGCACTGCGTTACGGAGTGATCCACCACTCCGTCCCCGCCGATCAACTCGCCGCGACCGAACAACACTGGATCGCCAACATTCTGACCGGCGCACCCGGCGCCCTGCGCGAGACGAAGCGGCTCCTGCACTCCGCCGCCCGGAAGAAAATCTCGCGGCAACTCGACGCCGCTGTCGAAACCTCCGCGTCAGCCCGAGAAACCGCCGAGGCGCGAGAAGGCTTGCAGGCGTTTCTCGGAAAACGAAAACCGGCTTGGATTCCGGACGGTTCCGAGTGACAACTCGAACGGCTGGGTGGCACGCCCAGAACGAAGTGATGGGCGTGGTCGTTGTTGACCCCAAGCCACGCGCACTCAGGACGTGCCACTCCGCCGTCTCATCGAGCGACTTCCACTGCCGTCTAACGACATAGGTAACCGGGTGGCGGCCAGTGCCCTTGGGATACAGAAAACGGGCTTACCGCCGCTCCGGTTGACCGCCTTGTTCGGCGCTTACACTGGGGAGCTCATTGAATTTTGACCAGAATTGATCAGTAATTGCTTTTACCACCTTTTCGCCATCGGTCGTATAACTACCCCCATTGTGCGGACTGAAATAACTCTTGTCCTTGTGTAGTGATAGATAATCGCTACGAAGTTCAATTAGTTGTGCAAGGTCAAAGTCGATGCCTACGGCAAGATAGATTTCGCGAATGCCATCGATTGATCGATCGAACTTGCCCTTTGAGTCGACAGCCACTTTGAATTCACCGACGGCATTCCAGTATTGAGCGGCAACGCGTTTGTAGATCGAAAATGATTCTGCGTAGTTTCCCTTCGCAAAGGCTTCTTTTGCACGGCGGAGCTGATTAAAGCTACGAATGCAAAGGACACACATGAAGATGACGCATGGTATTGCCAAAATGAAAACGATGACGAAGAACGTATCCTTCATTGAGCGAGGGTCGTCAATCATCGCAATCGAGCTCCGCTATCACTTTGCCAGAGATGCTGCAATACCGATAAACACGAAGGTTGCGACTACGCCGATAGTTCCAGTAACAAAGTGAACTTTCCAATCAAAGTCACGTGTGTTGCGGCCAGTAGTCAAAGCCCAAATGCCCTCGGCCATCGAAACCATGCCGCCGAATACTGCGCCCCACCAGATTACCTTTGTTGGACCAGTTGAGCTGAAAGTGAGCACGACGCCCAAAACAAACAACACGATTCCGAGAGTGGCTGCACCGGTGCCGCTTGTGGTTGCTGCCGCCGCGTCTCGCGCTGATGTTTCGGAATCCGGCTTTGGAAGATACTTCGCAGACAGGTCAGGTGGTTTGTCGTTCGCCGCCGACATGGTCAACTCCGGTAGGATTGTACTTTGCCGCCGAACATTGTTATTAGCCTGCGGTGATTTTTTCAACCCACACTGCTAGTTTACCGTCAGTTCTTTGGTTGTGGCAACGAAGGGGTCAAGTTCTGGCGGCGGGAACAAATTCTCGCCCCAAGAAGGGTCAAATTCATGCCCCGGTTACCCGCAGATATTCGGAGCAGTCTCAAGAAACGTGGTGGTCCCACCGTGCGCATGGAAATCGTCCGGCAGCCTGGGAGCGGTTGTAGCCACGGTCGCCAGACCGTGGGAATTTAAGCTCAATTCGCAGTCTCCCCACGCTCTGGCGAGCGTGGCTACACCAACTCTCTCACCTAGCTATCGCGAATCCAGCAGCTCCGCCAGATGCAGGCAGCGTGTGGCGAGGCGTTGGCGGTGCATGGCTCCGCCGATGTTCATCAGGCAGCCGGTGTCGGTGCTCACGAGGACATCGGCTTTCGTCTGGACCACGCAGCCGACTTTGTCCGCGACCATCGCGCCGGAAATTTCCGGGTAGCGCACGGCAAACGAGCCGCCGAAGCCGCAGCATTGGTCCTGCTTTTCCAGCGGGATGTATTCCACGCCGCGCACCTGCTTGATCAGCGTTTCGGCTTCGTCCTTGAGACCCAAGCCGCGCAGATGGCAGGCGTAGTGGTACGCCACCTTGCCGTCGAACCGGGCGCCGACGTCGGTCACTTTCAGATGGTTGACCAGGAAGTCGCTCAGTTCGAACGTGCGTGCGGCGAGGTCTTCCGCGCGGGCGAGCCAGGCGGGGTCGTCGTGGAACAGGTGCGGGTATTCGATCTTCACCATCGCCGCACACGAACCCGACGGCGTCACCACCGGGCGACCGTCCGCGAACACGTCCAGCGTGTGCTGCGCCACATCGCGAGCGCCCGGCAGGAACCCGCTGTTGTAGAACGGCTGCCCGCAACACGTCTGGTTCTCGGGAAAGTGGACGGTCACGCCCAGCCGCCTCAGCAGCCGCACGGTCGCCACCCCGGCGGCCGGTCGCAACACGTCGCCGAGGCAGGTGATCATCAGGGAGACGTCAGTCATTCGGATCCTTCGCCCGTTCGGCATCGCGGATCGCTTTGATCTTCGCGGCCTTTTCGTCTTTCGCCGCCTGTTCCTTCTCGGCCTGAGCCTGATCGAGGGCGGAATCGACTTCGACGAGCTTCACGTTGTCGATGTCATAGATTCCCGGCGGCCAGTACGGAAATAGTTGGACGCGGATCCATTTGACGCTCGGAGTCAGAGCCGTGGGACGGAACGGCTTCTCGCGGCGCGAGTACGTCTTCCACTCGTTCGACAGCGGCAGGCTCAGTCGCCCCTTCCAAACGTACGCACTGATTTCCTGTTTGCGACCGCGAACGTTCGGTGCCTGACCGGCTTCCTTCTTCAAGTAGCCTTGCAGCGCCTTGGCCTCCAACCCGAATGCCGCGTTCGGTTTCTCCGGGTAGCCGTGCAGCCACACTTCAATTTGTCCGGGGCCTTTGCCGTCGAGCGTCAACCAGTACGCCTTCCCTTTCTCGACGGGAATCGGATCGCTCCAGAACCACACGCCGTCGAGGCCCGCGAGCGTGTCGTACTTCGGTTCGACCGTCGGCAATTTGATGGGGGCGTCTTTGGGCAGCGCTCCTTCGCCGATCTTCTTCCACCACTCGTACGCCTGAGTTTGCAGGACGTCGGTGTCGAATCGCAACACGCGGCCACGCTGGGGGTCGGCATCCTTTACCCAGAACGACGACAACCCATCGACCGTCTGCCAGCCGTCAGGAGTCGTTTTGCCCGCTTCGAAATCGCCGTTGGGGATGAGATTGCGAGAGGCTGGTAAAGTGGTGGTGGGTTCTTCGGCTGTGGCGGAGGAATGGAGAATGGAGAATGGAGAGTGGAGAATGGAGATCAGCACGATCGCCACTGCGGCGGGCAGACTTTTGGCGATTTTTCGTTCTCCATTCTCCATTCTCAATTCTCCATTCAAATGACTTGATCGAGCACCGAGTCATCGACAAAAATCGGCAGCGTCGGTTGGTATTGCACGGCCAGGGCGATGGCGTCGCTGGGGCGGCTGTCGATTTCGATCAGTTCTCCATCCTGCTGTACGCGGATCACCGCGTAGTAAATGTGCTCTTTCAAATCGCTGACCACAACGTCTTGCACAGTGCCACCGAGTTGCGAGATGGCGATCTTGAGCAGGTCGTGAGTCATCGGGCGGTTGGGAGTTTCCCCCTTCACCCGGCGGTCGATGCTGGTGGCTTCGAACAGGCCGATCAGGATCGGGAACGTCCGCTCGCCATCCACCTCCCGCAGGTAGATAATCTGCTGATCATTGATTTCGCTGATAATGATGCGAACCAACTCCATTGGGACGAGCACAATGACCTCACTTGGTTGGAAGAGACGCGAACCGACCGAAAGGCGAACGGCAGAAGATTGAAGCGGTTTCTTGTAAACTGGCCTCGCGTGCCGATTATAGACGTGGCGAAAACAGCGATTCAAGGACGAGGGTTTTTATCAGGTGCCGACTCATCAAAGACTTCTGGACGCCTGCGAGCGAGTTTACAAGAATTGGCGACAGCGTCGCGATGCGGATTCCGGCGCAATGCGACACGTCCGGCGCATCGATTGGCTGGCCACGTTCGCGCCTCGAATGGCCGCGCCGTTCTTTCGTGATGTCGTGTGGCGCGGCGAACGATTTGTGCGAGGTTTCGATGACGGACACACCGTTCAACCGCCTGCGAAAGCGATCTACCTGACATTCGACGACGGGCCGACTCGCGAAGGGACACCGAAATTGCTCGACGTGCTGGAACGCTTCGGCGTGCAGGCGACTTTCTTCCTGCTGGGGCAACAGGCGGAGAGGCATCCGGAACTCGTGCGAGCCATCGTCGCCGCCGGTCACGATGTCGGCAATCACACGTTCGGCCACATCGACGCCTGGCGGACGCTGTTTCCACAGGTCGCGGAAGAACTCGTCCGAACGCAGGCGATCCTCGAAGAATTGACTCAGCAGCCGATCCGCCTCGTCCGACCTCCTCACGGGCATTTCACAGCCAAGCTGCGGACGTGGTGCCGCGAACGCTCGCAACGACTCGTGATGTGGGACGTCATGCCGGCAGACTTCGTGCCGTGGATTGATGCGGATCGAATCGTCCGATCGATCACCCGTTGGTCGCGACCCGGTTCAATCGTCGTGCTGCACGACAACCCGAAGTCGCTCGAAGTCACCCCCGCCGCGCTGGAGGTTCTGCTCCCCAAACTGCTCGACGACGGCTGGCACTTCGGGGTGCTCTGAAGGCGAGATGCTATTTGTGCCGGGCACTGCGCACGTACCAACACTAACCCGACGCGTAAGCGAGGAAGAATTACTCCGATTGTGACACTAAACTGGACTCACGCGGTGACTCGCAACTCGCAGAACTCATTGACACCTCTGGATTTGACCGATAGATTTCCCTGACGGTTACGGTTTGACGCGACCATCCGGGCTGTTCGGATGCTGAGAGGGCGTCATCCCCAGCGACGAAATTGCAGGGCACCCCCCTGCCCCCACCCCGCGTCGTTGATTCGTTGGTTTTCCTTCCACGACCCGAATTCTGGAGCCGTTCCATGAGCGACCTGTCGGCACAACGCCTCGGCTGTGCGGATTTCCACCGGACGTTGAAAACGGATCGGCGGAGTTTCCTCAAGGCCGGGCTGCTGGGTGCGACCGGATTGAGCCTCTCGCAGTTGTTGCGGATCGAAGCTCAGGCCGGCCCGGCGTCCAATACGAAAGACAAGTCGGTCATCATTCTGTGGATGCGCGGTGGTCCCAGCCATATCGACATGTGGGACCCCAAGCCCGAGGCGCCTGTCGAGTATCGGGGCGAGTTCGGGACGATGAACACGAATGTTCCCGGCATCCAGTTGACGGACATGCTGCCGATGTCGGCGAAGATCATGGACAAGTGGTCGATCGTCCGCAGTCTGTATCACCACGACGCGGGGCATTCGACCGGCGATCAGATTTGCTTCACCGGGTACAACTCGGGACCGAACGCGGATCAGAACATCCACCCGAGTTGCGGGTCGATCGTGGCCGAACAGCTCGGGCACCAGAATCGCGAACTGCCGGCGTATGTGATGATCCCCAAGTTGCTGCCGGGAGCCGATTCGGCGTACCTCGGCGTGGCGTACAAGCCGTTCGAGACGCTGAATGACCCGGCTGTTCCCGGTCCGTTCAACGTGCCGAACTTCGCCATGCCGGACGGCGTGACGCTGGAGCGGTTCGGTGACCGGCGTGGTTTGCTCGACGGGTTTGATCGCTTGCGACGCGAGGTGGATGCCCGCGGACAGATTCGGGCCGTGGACAAGTTCCAAGAACAGGCGTGGGGCATCTTGTCGTCACCGGCCGCTCGCAAAGCGTTCGACCTCGACGCCGAACCGCAAGCCCTCCGCGAACGGTATGGCTTCATGCCCGCGTTCGATCCCGGAGCTTCCAACCGCTGCGGTGCCCCGGCGTGGAGCCAACGCATCCTGATGGCTCGACGCTTGGTCGAGGCGGGCGTGCGACTGGTGACCGTGGACGTCCGCTGGTGGGACACACACGTCAAGGGTTTTGATTCCCTCCGCCGCGGCTTTCTGCCACGCTGGGATCAGGCGTACACGGCGTTGATCGAAGACCTCGAACAGCGCGGCCTGATGGACAACGTGCTGGTGGTGGCTTGGGGCGAGTTCGGCCGTACGCCGCGAGTCAACAACGACGCCGGTCGCGATCACTATCCAAACGTCTTCAGCGCCGCCCTCGCCGGCGGCCCGATCAAGGGAGGCCGCGTGCTCGGCGAATCCGACGCCAAGGGAGCCTTCCCAAAATCGAATCCCAAAACGCCGCAGGATGTCCTCGCCACGATCTATCGCCACTTGGGCGTGGACACGGAGAAGCAGTACCTCAACTCCGCCGGCCGACCGATCACCGTGTTGCCGTCGGGGATGCCGCTGCTGGAGTTGTCATAGCAGTGTGATTCGGCACGTCCGAAGTCCAGCACCGAGTACCGTGCGGACTTGCCTTGCTTCAGTTGATATTGACCCGTTAGGGCCTTTGAAATATCACCCCGCGCCAACTGCGGATGGCGGGAAATCGCCTCTGCGGCACATCTCTCTCATTTTCGAAGTGATCTCAATTTCCCCTGCGTTTCCGTTACCGGTGGCCAAGGCGGCCGGAGACGGAGTTGTTCCGCATTGAGGAGTGGCCGCGACATGCCGCACGCGTTGGTTGCCTCTCCGGCATGGTGGCGACACGCTCGCTGCTGTGCGGTCGCGTTGACGTGTACGCTTTGCGGCTGCAAGCTCTGGCAGGGGACATCGGCGGAGACGAACGGTCCGGGTCTCGCGTGGTTGTCGAACCTGGTCGGACAGCCTGTCGAACCGACGGTGCCGCAAGATTTCGCGTGGCTCAAACCCGAACCGCGAACGTCTGGCGTGTTTCCGGGAGATGAACTCGAAGTCACAGTCCATGACCTGTTCGAGGTTGGCAAGCCGCATACTTGGACGTCGTTGGTGACGCCGTCCGGCCAACTCGACGTGCCGCTGCTCGGCCGCGTTGTGGTGGCGGGTGGCGATCCGCTGCAAATCGCGGAAGCGCTCGCCGACCGATACCGAGCCGGCGACATCTTGCTCGAACCGCGTGTGCAGGTGCGGCAGCTCAATCAGCCCACGGTCAGCGTGCGAGTGGAAGGTGAAGTGCATCACGCGGAGACCGTGCAGCTTTCGCGTGTCGAAGCCAATCTGCATCGCGCATTGGTCGCGACGGGCGGCCCAAAGTCATCGGCTGGCACACACGTTTCGATCAAGCGGCGCGTGGTCCATGTCCCCGGCGAAAACTCGGAGAGGCAGGTTGCCGAATCGTCCGCAATTGAAAGCTCAAATGTGGGTGCTCACGATGTCGTCTGGTTTGACGCCGATCGTGACGCCGACCGCAAGGCGCTCCGCGACTGGCGGCTGGCCGACGGCGATGTCGTCACGGTACATCTTGCCGCTTCACCGGTGCGAATCGCTGGAGACGTGTCTCGACCGGGAACGATCAAACTGCCTGCCGGTCGTCAGCAGACGGTGTGGGAAGTCCTGCAACTCGCCGGCGGCACCGCGCACCCCGATGCCCCCAGTACCGTGACTCTGATCCGTCCCGCGAAGGACGTCCACGGCCCGCAGCGCTGGTCATTCCCCGTCAATTCGGGGGATGAGTCTGATCTCGGCCGCTTCCCGATCGTCGAACCCGGTGACACGATTCACGTCGCGGTGCCCCCAACGAAGCGATCACGGAGGCACGCGAAGGATCATGCGTCCGACGAATCCTCGCCGCCTGTCGCCTCGACTACGAACAGCGAAGGGGGAGGATGACCATGCGACGCGAGCTAGCGAATTGGTTTGGACCGCTGTTCTGGGCTGTGCTGATCGGCGCGGGAGTGGGAGGCGTGCGGCATTTCACCCGACCGCCACTGCACGAAGCCCGAGTGGAAGTTCAGCCGCCGTCTGAAGCCGCGTTTGCCACCGCCAATTCAAATTCACCGGCTGACGGTGATGTGGACGATCCCGAGGAGCTCGTCTTCTCGCCCGCCGTGCTTTCCGCCGCCGCGCAGCGATTGCGCCATCGACAGATCGACCCATTCGACCGCCTCACCCCGCAAGCTGCCGCCGAGGAATTGGCGGCAGCTCTTCGACTGGCGATGCGATCCGATTCACCGAACATCGTCGTCGCCTGCACGACGGCCGATAGAGATCAAGCGATGATTTGGCTCCAAGCCTGGACTGACGCGTGGCTCGAAACTCATTGCGGACCGGACCAACCCACGCAGCAACCGGCAGCCAAGCCGGTGGACGAAGCGACCATTTCCGTTCGGACGGCCGACCTGCGAGCGGAACGGAACACACAACAACAGACGGTCGCGTCGCTCGAAAAACAACTCGGCGGACCGGCCGGCGAAGTCACTCGCGACCTCGTCCAGCAAGAGAAACTCAAGTCGCTGGTGGCAGCCGTCGCCACGGCCACGGCTCGGCGGTTGGAAGCCGAGAACCGCTACGTCCAAATCCGCCGGGATGTCGAATCGGGCATCGCGATGAATCTGATTCTGCCACGCCTGCCCGACGGCACAGCCAAACACCTCGTTGAAGAGATGTTGAAACTCAGCCGACTGGAAGCGGAAGAGACGCAACTTCGAGCCGAGCGCAACCGGCTGTCCAAAGTCTATGGCTTGAATCATCCTCGAATCGTTGAACTCGACAATCGACTGGCGGAATCAGATCAAATCGGACCTTTCAATTCTCGAAGACTCCCACTGGCTTTGAAAGATGCCGACCAGCTTTCGCCAACCCAACTCCTGCTGGAATCGTTGGCGGCCGACTTGGCGGAACAAAAGGCGGTCGAGAAAGACGTGCAGAGCCAGTTGGAACTCGAACGGGACATGCAGGAACAGCGGGCGACGGTCGTGGTTCAACTTCGCGACGCGATGAAACGGACGACCGAATTGCAGAGCCAGCTCGACAAACTCACCGCTCCGCCGTCGGCACCCGCCACAAAATCGGTCCTCGCCAGATCGTTCACTGCGGTTGTGCGGCCTCCGGAACTGCTGCCGAAGCCAGTCCGCAGCGTCCGGCTGTCGCTGATCGAATCCACGGCGACCGCGTTTGTCGCATGGCTGAGTTTCCTCGGCCTCGTCACGCTCCGCGAGCGCCGCATCCGGGCCGCCGTGCCGGCACAGATCGCGACACGAGTCGCCACAATCAGGCCGACGCCGCTTCGGGAACGCCGCGACGAACGAATGCTGCGCTTGCGGTTGAATCGGCTGCGGACGCCTTCGTGAATTCATCCCGCGAACTGGTGTTGACGCAATCGGCGGAATTTGCAGAATTCCCGCCGCGTCGTTCGAGGTTCGTTCGCCGGATCGTGAGCGAGCCAGCACCCCATCTTCACATCCTGCCGGTTCGGCGGATCCATTGTCGGTTGCGAAACGAGGAATTTCGTCTGCCTCCAATTTGGGAGCGGAACGAGTTCCGGAGAGGAGTTTGACGTGACCACTTGCTTGATTGCCATGATTGCCGTTTTGGGAGCCGACCCGTTTCTCCAGCCGGTGGCCAGTCCCAACGTCACCCAAACGCGGTCGATCTATTCGCTGACGCCGGTCACCACGGCGTTTTACGATGGCGAACCGGCGACGCAGACTTACGAAGGGGCTCCGCAAACTTTCTCGACGCCGTCGCCGTCGCAGCAGACCTATGTTGCTCCCCAAGGACAGCCGTATTTGGCCGACCCCAATTTCGGACAACAACCGCCACCGTATGGTTTTCCGCAACCGTACACGCATGGCACTGTCGGACCGCAACCGTATCGCCTGGGTTGGTCTTCGCGCTACGACATGGCGTGGATGCCGAATGCCACGGCGTCCAACGGACGCGGCGACATGGAGATCTTTGAAGCGAACATGGCTCTGCGAAACTCGACGGGCTGGCCGCCGGGGTTGCCGAACTGGATCATGTCATTCACTCCCGAGTTCAACCTGCGTTCATGGCAGGGACCGGGGTTGGTTGATCTACCGGCGCAGGTGTATCGCTTCGCGGGAGACATCGAACTGGCGGCTCCGGGACGCGGACCGTGGGGTTTCCACGCCGGGTTCACGCCCGCGATTGTCAGCGATTTCGAGAGTCCACTGGATCGGGATGGGTTCAATTTCGATGGCCGTGGCTACATCACATTTCAGGCCACGCCGCAGTTGATGCTGGTTGCCGGTGCGATGTACTGGGACCGTGTTGTCGATCGCGTCCTTCCGTACGGTGGATTTGTCTGGACCCCCAACGACATGTGGGAATGGCGCATCCTGTTTCCAAAAGCTCGCGTCAGTGTGTTCCTCGGGAACACCTGGGGAGCCGCGACATGGCTCTATGGTGCCTTCGAGTACAATTCCGAGGCATATCAAATCGTGATCGACAACCGGTCGGCGCAGGACAAGATTGAGATCCGCGATTTACGTGCCACAGTTGGCCTGCGGTTTGATAACGGTTCGGTCCAGAGTTTTGTCGAAGGGGGCTGGGTGTTTGAACGGCAATTCGAGTTCATGAACAACTCGGACCTGAATTTCGACCTGAACTCGGGATTCATTGGACGGTTGGGGATTCGGTTCTAAAGGGAGAAGGCAGCAGGAGGAAGGCAGAATTGAATCTGCCCGCCGTCTGCCTTTCGCCGGAACAGATTAAAGATTTCATCCTTCTGCTTTCATCCTTCTGCCTTCCCCATGTCCGCCCCCGTCTCTGTCATTCTTGCCGCCGGAAAAAGCACGCGGATGAAGTCCGCTTTGCCGAAGGTGCTGCATGAAATCTGCGGACGACCAATGATCGAGTATGTGCTGGATGCGTCGCGAGCAGCCGGCGTGCGGCGGCAGGTGGTGATCGTCGGACACGAGGCGGAGCAAGTCAAACAGACTCTGTCACACCACACCGATGTCGAATTCGCCCTGCAATCCGAGCAAAAGGGAACCGGTCACGCCGTGATGATGTGCCGGGATAACTTGGCGAAGCACGACGGTCCCGTGTTGATCCTCACGGGGGATGCTCCGCTGATGCGGCCCGAATCGTTCACGGCACTGCTGGTCGATTTTCACGAGCAGCACGCGGCCTGCGTGATTGGCACCTCGGAAACGGAGAACAATCACGGGTTGGGGCGAATTGTTCGGAGTGATGGCGGCGAGTTCCTGCGGATCGTCGAACAGAAGGACGCCACGCCGGAAGAGGCCGCCATCCGCGAGATCAATGTCGGCTGCTACGTGTTCGACTGCCAGGCCCTCTTCGCCGCGCTGAACGAGATCCGCCCCAACAACAAGCAGGGGGAGTATTACCTCACCGACTGCGCGGCAATCCTGAAAGCGCAAGGAAAACGTGTGGTGGCCTCTCAGAAGCTGGACATTGCCGAAGCGCTGGGCGTGAACACACGCGCCCAATTGGTCGACATCCACCGTGTCTTTCAGTCCCGTTGTTTCGAGCAATTGATGGCCGAAGGGGTGACGATTGTTGAACCATCACAGACCTACATCGACCCGCGCGCTGCGATTGGACCGGACACCGTGATCGAACCTTTCACGACGATCACGGGACAGGCTGTGATCGGCCGAGGTTGCCGGATCGGGCCGCACGCGGTAGTCAGTGGTGACACACGGTTGGCAGATGGCGAGATCGTCAGGCCGTTTCAGCAAGTCTGACGACCGAAATCGGCCAAGGACGCTCACCGTCGGATGCCTCCGAGACTTCAGCAGGATGTTGTGACTCGCACAACATTCTGCAACGCGCGCCGTCAAAGTCGGCAAATCTCTCCTTCCCGAAATGGGATTCACAGGCAACCGTGCTTTTCGCGCAACCTGACTCCCAGCGCCTCAAGTGGGTTGACGATCATCCTTACTGCGAATGGAAAGTGCCTCCCAAAGGGCTTCCGGCGTGCGCCAATCGTTGTCCGCCAAATTGCGGGCCGATGATTGACAGGAAACGAATCGCCTGCGGTGGCTTTGGGAGCGCTTGGACACAGGACGTTTCAGGTCAAGCACGCAAGGAGTACAGGCGATGCTGGTTCTGTCGAGACAACGCGACGAGAGCATTATCATCGGTGACAATATTGTGATCACCGTCGTCGATATACGAGGAGACAAGGTGCGGCTCGGCATCCAAGCTCCCACGGAAATCCCCGTCCACCGGCAAGAAGTGTACGAGGCGATCCAACGGGAGAACATGCGGGCCAGTGGGGGAGAACCGGCCGCCAACGGTCCGGTCTTCCCCAAGCCGTCGAATCGCAAGGACGTGAAGCCCTCGGTCTAATTTGGTCAAGTCATTAACGAAAAACCCGGCTCAAAGTTCGAGCCGGGTTTTTTCATGCGCTGACGCCGGCCTACGAAATCTGCGAGATCATTGGCCTTGTTCGTACCGCCTCCACCGCGACGAAACGAATGTCACTTCCTTTCCGATTGGTGCCCGCACAATGAGGACGGCTGCGTCACAGGTGTCTTCGATTAACTGGAGACCGCGTTCGGGACCGAGGGCACTGACGGTGGTCGCGTAGCCGTCGGCAATCATGCCGGTCAGGGCGATCACAGTCACGCTGCTGCGATCCGTCAGGCCGAGGCCGGTCGCAGGATCGATGATGTGAGAGTAGCGGTGGCCTTCGATTTCTACGAATTGCCACGCGTCGCCGGAGGTCGTGACTGAAGCGTTCGTCAGTGTCAGGAACCGAGTTGGCGGACCGGTGGGCGATCCACGCGGGGCCACGCCAACTCGCCAACCGCGCTCGCCCGGTGGGGCGTCGCTCACGAGGATATCGCCACTGCCGTCGATCAGGGCGCTGGTGATGCCGTGTCGGCGGAGCACCTTCATCGCCTCGTCGCACGCAAAACCGACCGCAATGCCACCGAGATCGAGCTGCATTCCCGGAAGACAGAGTTCGGCTGTTTTCGCCTCGCGGTTGATTACAAGGTTGCGGTAGCCGACCAATTTTCGGGCGGCTGCGAGTTCCTCGGTGAGGGGCATTTTTCGAGTTTTTCGGGCTTTGCGCCAGAGTCGCACCACCGGTCCGACCGTCACATCGAACGCTCCATCGGAACGGCACGCGAGGTCTTGCGACGCGATCAACACCGCGAGCAAGTCGTCACTCATGCGGATCGCTCGCCGCTGGCCCGCCGTCTGGCACAGTCGGGACAACTCGCTGTCGGGATCGTAGTCACTCATCGTCCGATCAAGCTGTTTGATTCGTTCAAAGGCAGCCGCAGCCGCCTCGTTTGCAACCGGTTCGGAGCGGGCGTAGAATGCGACGCGAAATGGCATCCCCATGTGCTTCTGGGTGAATTCGAAGCGAATTAGCGGCGGCAAATCGGCCGCCGTGACTTCCGCAGGAAGCGGCGGGCCGATCACGGTCCCGAGCACCACGCTCACAAAGAGTGAGCGGCAGATTGAGATTGATCGCAGCGGAAGTGTTGTCATGGGTTGGCGAGGGCGGGTGGGACAAGCCCGGAGAGTCCCATCATTTCGGAATTCATTCTGGTGGGACGCCCGGTGATCCGGGGCTGACAGAGCGACAGGCGGGCCGCCCGTCGCCACGAATCGCATCTTACAAGGAGATCCGCGTCATGACCAAACAGACGAGTGTGGAAATTGCCCAGGCGGCGAATCGCCGCGAGTTTCTCAAGGCTTCGACGGTGGCGGCGATTGGAGCCGGAGTGCTCGGCAATCTGAATTCCATTGCCGGAGCGTACGCGGCGGGGGACGACACGATCAAGATTGGCCTGATCGGTTGCGGAGGTCGCGGCACTGGGGCGGCGTCACAAGCGCTGCACACCAAGGGGAACGTCAAGTTGATCGCGATGGGAGATGCGTTCAAGGATCGTCTCGAAGGTTGCTTGAAGGGCCTCAAGAACGAGTTCTCCGAACAGCCGGAGCGAGTCGCCGTTACGCCCGACAAACAGTTCACCGGGTTTGATGCCTATCAGAAGGTGATCGCGTCGGGAGTGGACTTGATTGTGCTCGCAACGCCTCCCGGTTTCCGACCGATCCATGTCGAAGCAGCCGTCAAGGCGGGCAAGCATGTGTTCATGGAGAAGCCGGTGGCGGTTGATGCACCGGGCGTGCGGCGCGTGCTCGCTGCCGCCGAGGAAGCGAAAAAGAAGAACCTCGCCTTGGGTGTCGGACTTCAGCGACATCACCAGTACGAATACATCGAGACGATCAAGCGGCTGCAAGACGGCGCGATCGGCGATATCCACACCGCCCGCGTGTACTGGAACGGTGATGGCGTCTGGGTTCGCCCGCGACAAGCTGGTCAGACCGAAATGGAATACCAGATGCGGAACTGGTACTACTTCAACTGGCTCTGCGGCGACCACATTTGCGAGCAGCACATTCACAACCTCGACGTGATCAACTGGCTCAAGGGAGCCGCTCCGGTTCGCGCCAATGGCATGGGAGGCCGCGAGGTCCGCAAGGGGAAGGATTACGGCGAAATCTACGACCATCATGGCGTCGAGTTCGAGTACGCGGATGGTTCGCGGATGTTCAGCCAGTGCCGGCACATTCCGCGTTGCTGGAGCAGCGTGTCCGAACACGCGCAGGGTTCCAAGGGGCACGCCGACATCAGTGGTTCCTCCATCCACGTGAAGGGAGGCGAGTCTTGGAAGTACAGCGGCAAGCGAGCCAACCCGTACCAAGTCGAGCATGACGATCTGTTTGCCAGCATCCGCGACGGCAAGCCAATCAACGAAGGCGAGTACGGAGCGTTGAGCACGATGACATCGGTCCTCGGCCGCATGGCGACGTACTCGGGGAAAGTGATCGAGTGGAAAGATGCGTTGGCGTCGAATATCGATCTGTCCCCGAAGAGCTACGCATTCGACGCGGAAGCGCCGGTGCAACCGGACAAGGATGGCAATTACGCCATCGCCGTGCCGGGGATGACCAAGGTGGTGTAGTCCGCCGACATCGTCATACTGTTGTGATCCACAACCCGGCCAATGTCATCGGCCGGGTTGTGGCGTTTCGTAGGTCAGGCTTTCCAGCCTGACCAGTGGGCGCTTCTTGTCAGGCTGGAAAGCCTGACCTACAAAGATTCATCGCATGGAATTCTCGCATGTGGGGCTGGTCACCGACACGCCGCAGCCGGGCGAAGTGTTCGTCGAGGCGACTCGGGTGTGGGTCACCGATTTTCTGAAGCACCCGTACGGCATCGAATGGCTGCGATTCGAGCCGGACAGTCCAGTCACTGGACCGGTGAGGCATCAGCCACATGTGGCGTATCGGGTGCAGTCGATCGAAGACGCCTGTCACGGGATGCCTGTACTAATCGAACCGTTTCAACCGCTGGAAGGATTGCGAGTCGGCTTCTACCTGTCGGCGGACGGCGTGGTGATTGAGTTCATGGAGTATTCGGCGTCGCCGTTCGAGTGAGCGGCGGCACCAGTTCTTGACACTGTGGAAGTGCTGTGCCACACTCAACCAGCACTTGGCCTGTCCCATTTTCTCGATGGAAGCCTCATCATGGTCAGCTTCTGGACGCGGTTTGTGGCGTGTGGACTTTTGCTCGCCGTGGTGGGCTGCGGTGGTGGCGACAAATCGCAACTGGCGGTGCAAGACAATCCCGCCCAACCGGGAGCCGCACCAAACGTAGAGCCAGGACTTCCGGGTGGCCCCGGCGGAATGATGCCGGGAATGATGCCCGGAGCTCCGGGTGCGCCGGTTCAGGCTGCGGCGGCTCCCGCAGTCGCGGCGGCACCGGCTAAACCCGCTTACGACGGTCCCGATCCGATCCAACTCCTACCGCCATCGCTCAAGCAGGCGCTGGGTGTCCGGTTGGGGACCATCAGCAACCCGACGCACAAACTGCACAAAGTCTTGTTCGATCAGTTCAAGCCCATCACGACACTGTTGTCGCGGACAGGAATCAAACCGGAGCAGATCGAATCGGTGTGGATTGGATCCAACCGCGAGACAAATGACGTGCTGCTCTGTGTCCGCACGACCGAGAAGTTTTCGCCAGATGCCGTACGCAAGTCATTGCAAGCCGAGACCCAACACGACAAGATCGGCAAAGCGGAAATCTTCAAGCTTCCCGATCATCCGTTGCACCAGAACGCCGTTGGATTCCTCGACCCGCAGACATTTCTGCTCGGCCGATTGACGACCGTTTCCGACGCGTTAAAGAATCCCAAAGCAGGTTCGATCCGGATGGGACTTGAGGCGGCTAACGCCTCGCGGGCACTCTTTTGGCTCTCGCAAGATCCTGCGGAACTGCGGCAGGAGATTGCGAGACGAGCGCCGGACGCCGCCTCGGGCTTGTTGGCCCAGGCGCTGTTGCCCAGAGGATTTGCCGTGGCGGTCGCACCAGCATCGGCAACGGCCGCCGCAGGAGAAAATGTTGGCGGTTCCGGACCATCCGGTGGAATTGCCGGCGCTCCCCCGCCCGGTGTCGGTGGACCTCCCGCTGGATTCGCGGGTGGACAGCCAGCGGGAGTTGGCGCTCCCCCCGGTGCTGCTGGTGGTCACGCCGATGGCAGTGGAATTGTGGAAAGTCCTCCGGTTGGTCAAAACTCGCCAGGTCCTGCCAACCCGGCGATTGCGAGTTCATTCGAGGTGGTGGTGGGGGTGAGCTTCGACTCCGAAGCCACCGCGGACGCCGTGGAAAAGCAAATCAAGACAGTCTTGCAATTGGTGCAGCAAAATGGGAATCAGGTTGGCGGACTCGTAGCAGGAGTCGGATTCGCACCTCCAGCCGGTGAACAGCAACAGATTCCTCCTGTGAACGCCGCTCCTCCACCGGGCGCTAGTGCTCCCGGTGGAGCAATCCCTCCGGGCGGAGCGGTTCCACCTGCGGGTATCGGTGGCCGACCTCCAGGTGGTGGTGCTCCCGGTGGAGCAATCCCTCCGGGCGGAGCGGTTCCACCTGCGGGTATCGGTGGCCGACCTCCAGGTGGTGGCGCGCCCGGTGGAGCAATCCCTCCGGGCGGGGCGGTTCCGCCTGCGGGTATCGGTGGCCGACCTCCAGGTGGTGGTGCGCCCGGTGGAGCAATCCCTCCCGGAGCAAATCCACCGGCGGGTGTTGCGCCTCCAGCAGGAGCCATTGGAAATGCCCCACCGGCAGGCGCTGGACCAATGCCAACCGATGTCGGCATCGGCGCCAGCGCTGGTGGAATCTCGATTAGCGGATTCTCACTGCCCGGTGGCGGATCCGCTTCGGATGCCGTGTCGCAAATGATGGTGTCCATGCTCGGCAGCCTCAACGTGACGCGAGAAAAGGAACGGCTGCGTGTCACGGCTCCATTGCCGGTTCCCGAGAACGCGGGGCCGGTGCCGCTCGTGGGATTTGTGTTGCAGACGGCGGGTGCCTCAGCAATCGGGGATGGCTTGTTCGAGGGCTCTCTCGATCTGCTGGCGAGAGGTATGCAGAAGTGGGGCACCGCCGCGCCCGATGGTACAAAGGGACTCCTGCGCGTCGGACAATTGCCGCTGCGGGCGGGTTACAGTTGGATGACGCAATTGTTGCCGTACATCGGTCGTGACGACGTCTACTCACAATTCGATTTCAAGAAGAGCTGGGACGATCCCAAAAACCGGTTGCTGGCTTCGCAGGTGATCCCAGAATTCCTCAACCCGGCCGATTCGCGCACGAACTGGACGGGCACGCAGTACACCGGGCTGGGACTCAGCCACTTTGTGGGCATGTCAGGAGTGGAAGACACGGCGGACGTGATTGCCGCGACGCTCAACCGCAACGATCCGCGGGCCGGAGTGTTCGGTTACGACCGGAACGCGCGACCCAATGAGATCACCGACGGCCAAAGTCAGACGATCATGATGATTGGGTCCGGTGGCTTGGCATCACCGTGGGTCATGGGAGGCGGCGCCACCGTCCGCGGCGCGCGGACACCATACATCGACGACCTGCGTGGCTTCGGCTCGCGCGGCCTGCCGAAACCCGGCACGTTTGCGGTTTTCGCCGACGGCTCCGCACGAATTATTTCGGCGGACATCGATCCGGCTGTTTTCAAGGCGATGTGTACGATTCACGGTAACGACAAGGCCGAGTAGCCCGGAGCATCGAATGAAACTCCTCACCATCTCTTCATTGGTCGCCGCCTTGCTGATGTCGTGGTCGGGACCGTGTCGCGGCGAAACCATCGTCTATCAGTATCCGAATTCACCGCTGTTCTTCGTCCTGCAAGGCAAGGTCACGGAAAACAAGCGAGATCAGATGGTATCCGTGACCGACGCGGTTGTCGGGTCCACGCTCTATTTCCCGAGCGATACGGTGCAGATTTACAAGGTGGACACGATTCAACAGGAGTTCAGTAAGAAGCTGGGGCAGGCCGGACGCGATGCTGACCGAATGTTCCAAGCCGCCTTGTGGGCGCTCAAGCACGGACTGATTCGCGATTTTCACACCGCGATCGGCCGCGTGCTGGAGGTCGATTCGAGACACGCCGGGGCGACGCGCGTGGTCGAACTGAAAAAGAAGCTCGAAAAGCAATTGCCCGATTCACCGGACGCCGAGACGGCGTTGAAAAAGATCGCCGGCCGCGGCGCGTTTCGGATTCAGAAGAGCGCCCATTTCCTGCTGGCGACCGATACGCCCGCCAAGCCCAGCGGCGACCGCAAAAAAAACCGGGCTGCTGAGCGTCTGGACTTGATCGAGAAGTCTTACGAATCGTTCCTGTATTGGTTTCACGCACACGACCTGAAGCTCGAACCGCCGAAAGATCGATTACTGTCCGTGCTCGTCAATGAATCGGGCGACTACGCAGAATTCGCCAGGGGCGTTTCGGGTCTGTCGTCAGGAGGTCAAACAGGTCTGTTCGATCGGCAACGCAATGTCAGCGTGTTTCTCGACCAGGCCGGTGATGCCCCGACCCGGGACCTCAAGCAGTCGGCCTCCAAGCGCCGCGACGAAGCCGTCGCGGCAAAGAAAAAGCGAGACACCAACGTGACCGTCACCGTCCGCGGTGCGGATTTGCTGGGTGCTCTCGCCGAAATTGCACAGGATGGCGCAGACATTGAATCCGTCAGTCGCGAGGTTTCGCGGCAGATGGCCATCAACACGGGCTTGTTCGCGCCGGGTGTGGAAGTTCCCGCGTGGGTCGAAAACGGACTGGCTCGATTCTTCGAAATGCCTCGCGAAGCGCCGTGGACCGGGTTCGGCAGCGTCAGCGAGTTGCGTCTGGCGGCCTATCGCGCCCTGGAGAAGGCTTCCGGTGCTTTCGGTCTCGAACCCCTGCTTGGCGATCAACTGTCCGGCCTCACTCAGTCCTACACGGCACCATTTTTATCGGGCAGTGGAGGACAAGGTGGCGGAGGCCGTGCCGGGGCATTCGGCGGCGGTGCGGGAGGAGGTTTTGCTGGTGGCGTACCGGGAGCAGGGGCCGCTGGTGGTGAAGCCGGCGTCGGCAGCACGACAAACTCGGCGTCTTCATCCGACATCGCGTTCTCTCTCGGCGAAGCCCAGGCTTGGGCACTGACCTATCATCTGATGGAGGCCCACCCGAAAGAACTCATCGAATTCTACCGCTCGTTGAGCGGGATGCGACCCGACGTTCCGCTCAACCCCGACGTGATCGTCTCACTTTTCGAGAAATCTCTCGGCCAGAAACCGAGTGACATCGACAAGGAATGGCGGACCGCCATGCGCCCCGCCAGGTCCGAAGTCGAACGAATCACCGGCAAGTCGCCCATCGCCGCCGCGACGAAATAACTTCCCGACTCCGCTTCCGACGTCAGGCTGAAGTAGCGGCGTTTTGATCGGATCGGCGTGAAGAACACGGCACGCGACTACCGTTTCGACGGTGGTTGTGGTTTGGCTGAATTCCCAACCGGTGCGGTCGGTTGTGCAGTGGGGGCGGGGGCACTCGGGAGTCTCGTATCTGCCGCGATTCCCGTGGCCGCGCCGGCCTGCGCTGTCTCCTTGAGGTCGGTCAGCAAGCGTTCGACGGCGCGATGGACCTTGCGCGTGTTCTTGACCAGCAGCACACCCTTCACGGCTCGGATGACACCATCGCCACCGGCTGAATCCCAACTCACTGGTTCCACCAGTTCCGGAACGGCCTTCGCCAGCTCATCCGCATCGACTCCGAGTGTGGGATAGGCTTTCAAACTGATCGTCCGATCCAAGACCGGACCACGTCCCTGCCCGGCTGCGGCGGTTTCCAATTCGGTCAGCACACGACGTATCTCGAACTGGATTTCCTGGGTCTGCCGGATCACCAGTGTCCCCAAGATTGTCCGCACGGCCCCTTCACCGCCCGACTGGTCCCACGTTTCGGGATGAACAGTGGCGGTCAGCATGTCGATCAGGTCGTCCGGATCGTGTCCCGCTTTCAGCAACCCCTGAATCGAAAGCACTCGCGTCTCCAGCCGATTCGCTCCCGCCTTCGTGGTGAACTGGAGCACTTCGTCGCGGATCACCCAGGTGAGTTGCAGCGGTGACAGCAGCAGATTGAGTCCCGACTTCAGACTGATGTTCTCCACCGACAGCGTCACGGGCTGTTCGACTTGTATCCCCTCGTCCGACAGTTTGGCTCCATCCAGCAGGATCGTCAGCTTGTGTTGCTCCGCCAGACTCGCGATGGCATCCCGCAAGGGGATTTCGACAAATTGCATTTTGGTCGGCTTCGCCAGTGTGGCCAAAACCCTTTCCTCGCTCGTGCGTGTATCGACCACTCGTAGTTTTTCAACCGCAACCAGCGTCAACGAGGGGCGAACATGTGCCGCAGCACCCGGACCTGACTGCGGTTCATCACCCGCACGCAACACCACCCACGGCAGAGCCAGCACAAGGATTGGAGTGGCGGCCACGCCGAACAGGTACAGGCGACGAGACATGGTTGCCCCCTTTTTCAACGAGAGACGAGATGGGAAGCGCTGACCGAGAGGTCGGACAGACTGGTGTGAGTATACCCACGTCTCATTCAACCCACGAGTTTCACCACGCGGTTTGATGACGGACGTCGTGCGAGACGACTCTCGCGCCGAGCGTCAACCGATGATGGCTGTGCCACTCGGCGAAAGCAGCTTCTGGCGGGCAGAAATCACTCGACGGATTCTCGATCATCCAGATGTTCCGGAACCGGACGGGATTGCCGTGATTCTGTAACTTGAGCGGGCGGCGATCGGGGCCTTCGGCCGAGCCTCCGCCGGTCTTGTTCGGCAGTTCGATGTCGTTTTGGACTAACACGTCGTTGTGCCGCACGGTCAGGCGGGCATTCGTCGTCTTTTTCCCGGCCTTGTCGAATTTCGGTGCGGTGAAATGAATGTCGTACGATTGCCACACCAGCGGCGGCAGGCACATGTTCAGGTCCGGAGACTTCGTTTTGTAAACCCCGCCACACTCGTTGTCCTCTCCCTTGAGACCAAACGAGTCCAGCACCTGCACCTCGTACCGACCCTGAATGTAGACGCCGCTGTTACCCCGTCCCTGACCTCGCGCCTGCGGCATGTACGGAGTTTGAAACTCCAAGTGCAGGAAAAAATCACCGAACGCCTGCTTGGTGTCCGCCCCTTCGGCCAGCAGACCTTGCTCCGTGACCTTGCCGTTGACGAAGTGATCGGCGTTGCTGCCGTCGAATAACACGAGCGCACCCTCAGGTGGGCATGCGCCGAGCGACGGGCTTTCACGGATGACCTGTTGCAAACGGCCGATCGGACGTCCGATCTTGTCGAACACATCCGCCCCGGCTCCACGAATGACGAACTGGTGGCTGTCACCAATCAACGTCAGCCTGCCACCGTTCAACTCGGCCTTGAGCACCGACTTGTCTCGGCGGTTCCACGCGTTCCCCGGCAACCCGCCGGCAAACTGAATCGCGTCATACTTGCCGCCCCCCAGCGCGATGACTTGCAACCCGATCGCCGTTTCGCAGCACGGAGCACTCGGCACGTGGCCGTAGTATTCGCCTTGCATCCGGTAGTCCGAGTCGGCCTGCGCCGGATCGGTCACCGCCGCTGATTTCGGATCGGCCGCAAAGCAAATCGGCGGTTGATGCAGAGTCGCGGCGAAAATGCCAAGCCCAACGAGCGCGAACAGCCGGTGATGCAACTTCTGCATGAATCGAGTCTCCCTGGAGATAACGGACGGAAGCGGGAGGCTCAAAGATACTTTTCAACCGGACCGCTGGGAAGCGCCGTCACCGGGATTCGCAGTCAACGCCTGATGCGCCTCGCGCAGCGCGCGAATGAGCAGACTGGTGTCGGAACCGAGGGCGATCATTTGAAAGCCCTGCGATTGACGCAGGCGGGAATTCGCCACGTCCGTGGCGAGGATTCCGCACGGGATGCCGCGCGTGCGAATCTTGTCTTTCAGCGACAGCAACTTCGCCGCCACGCCAGGGCCTTCCCATTCGCCGAGGTATCCCGCCGACGCGGAATAATCCGCCGGGCCGAACTGGATTGCATCGACTCCTTTCACATTCAAGATCGACGAGATTTCTTCGCCGGCTGCGACCGTCTCCAGCAGCGGAATGACGAGCGTCTCGTCGTTACCGGCTTGCGTTCGCTCGCGGAGCTTCATCCCCCACTCCGTCGCCCGCTCGCCGCCGACACCGCGCACTCCCCACGGTGGATACTTCGCGAACCGTACCGCCTGCTGCACCTCGCGGGCATTCATCACCTGCGGGACGAGGATTCCCTCCGCTCCCAGGTCGAACACGCGTTTGATCGTCCCCTGCTCGATCTCCGAAATGCGAACCAGCGGCGTGGTCGTCGTGTTGCGGCAGACGCGGATGTGGTCGAGCAGTTCCTTGAAATCCAGTTGCCCGTGTTCGGAATCGACGACGACCCAGTCCATCCCGAGCGACACCGCGATTTCCGTGATCGACGGGGCTTCGAGCGTGACCCACAATCCGTACGTGGTCCGCCCCTGAGCGAGCTTCTGTTTGAGAACGTTTTTTCCGTCGAGCAATTCCGTCACTCCGTTATTGGGCTGTCGCCCACCGTTCGCCAGTTACTTCGTTGGCGCTGCCAGCTTCCGCAGCACGTCGTCGTCGATCATCGTCCCTTTCGGGACGCTCTTGAGTCCTTCCAGCACTTGCATAACCTGTTCATCGGTGGACTGCATCCCAATCTGCTCCAAGCGATGGGCGACGGCGCGTCGGCCGCTGTGTCGGCCCAGCACGAGTTTGACTCCGCCGGCTCCGACGACTTCGGGGCGGAACGGAAGGTAGGTGTCGATGTTTTTCAGCAGCCCATCCTGATGAATACCCGCTTCGGTCGCAAAAATCGTGTCGCCTCCGATTGGCTTGTTGGGTGCCATCCGAATGCCCGTCAGTTCTGAAACGAGCCTTGTCAGACCGTACAGCTTTGTCGTGTCCATGCTGTGCTCGCGGCCGTACTGGTCTTGGTGCAGCGTGAACGCCATGACGACTTCTTCGAGGCACGCATTCCCTGCTCGTTCGCCAATGCCGTTGACGGTGCATTGCACGACGTTGGCTCCCTCGTCGATGCACGCGAGCGTGTTCGCCACAGCGAGGCCGAGGTCGTTGTGGAAATGAACCGCGAGCAACGCCTTGTTCAGGTTCGGCACCGTGTCTTGAATGTGGCGGATGAAGTCGCGGGCTTTCTCGGGCGTACACAGCCCCACCGTGTCGGGGAAGCCGATTGTGGTGGCCCCGGCGTCGATCGCCGCGCGATACACCTCGGTGAGGTAATCCCGCTCCGTCCGGCTGGCATCTTCCGGACTGAACGCGACGATGTCGAATTTTTCACTGGCATAACCAACGGTGTCGGTGATGAGTTTGAGGATTTCTGTCCGATCTTTCTGAAGCTTGTACTGCCTGTGCAGTGGACTCGTCCCAACGAACAAGCTGACTCCGCGTTTGTGAGACGGGTTGCCGTGCAGCGCCTCCTCCGCCGCGTCGATATCGCTACGAACCGTGCGACACAGGGCCGTGAGAACCGGTTTCTTGACCTTGCCGACCATCTGCTGGATCGCGGCGATTTCGGCCGGCGACGACGCGGGAAATCCAGCGTCGAGCGAGTGGATGCCAGCTTCTTCTAGCGCGAGAGCGATCCGGAGCTTGTCCTCCGGTTCGAGCGTCGCCCCTGGCATTTGCTCACCGTCGCGCAACGTCGTGTCGCTGAACAACACCATGCCGCTCGATTTGTGGTGACGGATGATCGTCTGCTTGACCGCGAGTTTCGCGGGTCGAATGAGCCGTTTCAGAAATTTGGCGAAGGACATGTGGAGGCGCATCAGGCAATGAGGTGGTTCTACTCTTCAGTCGGGCGCGGCGTATCTGTCGCGGAGACTTTGGCCATCGGATTCTTGAAGTCCGCCATTTCCCGGTGGATGCTGGCGAGACGCGAATGGATGTTGCAAAAAGTCACGGCATTCGTCCGGTCAGTGTCGCGGTCCAGCCTCGACAACCACTCGGTCAATTCCGATGCTTGGCGACGGACCGCCTGATATTCGAGTTCATTTGTGATCATAACCGTATCTCCACAACTCCCCGGAAGAGTCTGTCCGCCCCTTCCGGCTGACGGAAAAAATCTCTCGGCTGACTAAACAGTCGATACCAGCCCCACCAGTCTTTCTCCTCATGTGCCAGGAACAATTGGATTGCGGGATCATAGCTGCTGTTCAAAGTTGACAATTCATACAACGCCAGCAGTGCTGAATCGCGTCCTTCCAAGCGAGCGAAGACGTCATCCGAGACAAGCATCGCCGCGTCAACGTCGCGGGGATTCTCCGCCGAAGTGACAAAACTTCCGCCAATGATCAGGCGTCTCGCTCCCACACTTCGTCCCTGATGCACCATTTCCTGAACGTGCATCATCAACGATTTCCGCCTCGCGCTCGATTGACCAAATCGACGCGAGAATTCTTCAATCTGGCAGCCATGCGTCGCCGGCAGCCAGCCTAGTTCGTCGAAATCCGGCAGGCAATCGGCACTGCGCCGTTCGAGACCGAAGTTGAGCCCAAACATCTTGGATGTGGCCTCGTCAATGGCTTCCTCCGGGCTGAATCCTCTCGTCTCAAGACTGTGAACGGAGTCCAATAGAACTTGTTCGAGTTCATCCCGAAGTTGGAGGAACCTGTCATCGCGACGATCAAGCATTGATTAACCTGCTAGCTTGGACGGTCGTACTGGACATACGGCTCTTTCGAGTAAGGCTCGAAACTCTGCCGCATCGTTTCCGAGAAGCGCCGGCATCGAGGCTTGGATGTCCTGAGTTCTGACGAAGACTAACTCGCCGCTACAATTGCGGCCCTCTGCGGTTTCACGCGCATGATCGAGGATCCACTGTTCGACCGTCCCACCGATCTGGATGAGTAACCGCCGCGCTTCCGGGTCGAGTTCAGTTCGTCTCATAGAAATCCCTCCGTGCGAATGCCCGTGTTGGTTTGTGTCATTCCTTTGAACACAAAATCATGCTGTCAGAAAAACCAGCCGCCTACATTATTTCACGCCGCCAGCGGGTTTGACGGTATCTTTTTTCTTGAGACCCAGCAACTCGGGGAGTGCCTTCTGCACGTCGGCGACCGCGGCGCCGCGGTTCACGACCACGCCGTTCTGATCGATCAAGAACATTGTCGGCAGCGAGATCAAACCGTATCCCGTCGCGATCGGTCCGCGCTGGCCTTGCGGTTGAATGATCTGCGGCCAAGCCACGCCATTCTGCGTCAGGTAGGCTTGGATTGGCTGCGGGGTTGGGGATTCGTCGAGATTCACGCCCACGATTTCGAATTTGCCGCGGTACTCTTCATGGAGCGCCCGAAGTTGCGGCAAGTCTTGCGTACACGTCTTGCACCACGTCGCCCAAAACTGAACGAGCACGACGCGCCCCTTGAACTTTCCGAGATCGATCTGTCCGCCAGTCAAACCAGGTCCGACGAGACCGAGCGGCTTTCCCGTCAGATCCAAACGAACACTGGCACCCGCGGCCTTCTG
>JACRIH010000086.1 GCA_016235885.1 Planctomycetales bacterium
CGCGGGTTCGCCGAGATTTGTGGTCCCGCTGGATTTTTGCAACCCCTGCGTTCAAGCTGGTCATGCAAAAACTCACCCCCAACCAAAAACGCCAACTCACCCGCACACTCACACTGGCAACGTGATGGCAAAAGTCGAGCTGAGGCCCTGAGTCTGATTCACTTCCTGCGAGACCAGGGCCAACCCCTATCCGAATGGCTCAACGCCATCTCCTCGGACCAAACCCTCAGCGAACCCGTTCACCAGCGCGCCCTGAATTCGCCCGCGAGTAGAAATGAATGTCGTGGAGGCCGCGTATGGCTGATGGGACGGCTATCACTGCTCCACGCGAATGACCACGCGACGGTAGCGGGTGAGTGGTGGCGTGCCGGAGTCTTGAAGCTCCAGAATGACGTGCAGCGTTTGATTGGCGGCGGCGGGGATGGTCACTTTCGCTTGTTGTGTGTCGGCACCGGTGATTTCCACGAAGCTGCGGTACGAAGACGCTTCGGAATAGAACCACCAGCGCGGTTGCAGCGTGTCTCCGTCGGGATCGGTCGAACCGGTGGAGGAGATTTCGATGACGCTGTCCGGCTTCGCTTTGAGAACGACTGCGTCTCGGCCCGGTTGGCCATTGAGCATCGGACGCGGAGGATGATTGGCTGCGGTCGGCGGCTTGACGCACCAGTCCAGACGCGCGGCGAATTCGTTTTGAAACGCGGGTCGCCAGCGCCAGACCGTGGTCCGCGCGTCCTTCACCTCGCCAACTTTGTCCGTCGTGTCGCGAAAGATGCGATCCCGTTCTGGTTCGAAGCGTCCGCCCCAGCCGCCCCATTCGGGATGGTCGGGGTCACTCAGTCCGAATGGAAGGAAATGGAACCACGACGGCGTGTCGCGTTCCTTGATCGCGCTGTACGGGTTCGGCGCGGTCCAGGTTCGCGGCGGATACATCGCGCCGAGCGGTCCGTGATTCTGTCGGATGTGGGCTTCCATCCAATCGCGAGACACGAGCGATTCGTCACCACCGAGATACAGGCCACGATACGCTGCCTCGCGCCGGTCTCGTCCGGCAGGCGGGCGAGCCAGAATGTAGGACAGGCCGGGGAACTCGGACAGCATCCAATCGGCGATGCGGTCCTGGTCACCGGTGTCGTACACCCGAACTTTGGCGGCAAAGGCTTTGAGACCATCCACACCGCGCTCATGCCGGATACGCCACAGGGCTTGAGCCAGATCGGTCTGGCCGCCCCACATCACGATGTTCAGCCTTCGCGAATCCGACCGCTCGGCGCAGTTCACAATCCAGCGCGAGCCGTCCGTATCGTGGCCCTCGCCGATCGCTTCGCGGCCGCGCTTGGGATTGCCCGACTGGATGACCTCGCGCAGCCGAGCCGTTTCCGGAAAGCCGTCCGCATGTTGAACGAGGTTCTTACGGACCTGCCCGTAGGCATCCACGATTTCGTGGATGAGCTGCGGCTTGGTCCCCGTCTCCTTGAGCGAATCGAGCGTTGGCGCCGACGCGATCAGTCCTTCGATGTCGAATTCGTTGCTGTGCAGCATCAGCCGGATCAGCGATTGCTGATCGTCCGGGTCACCGCCGCCAATGTCGGTCAACACGATCAGGCGCGGTCGATCGGCAGCGGCCCGCGATCCCACAGCCTGCGGCTCCGAGGCGCGAACCGTCAGCGAACACAGCCCGGAGGCCACCAGCAGAATCGCGGTCGTGATGCGTTTGTCAGCCATCAGTCGTTCCACTTCCAAGCCGTTATTTTGCCAGCAGCTTGGCCAGCAGGAATTCATTCGCGTTGGCATACTTCTCGGACTTGGACGTGCCGGGGATCAGCAGGTGACATTCGTGGCTGAACTTGTCGGATTTTTCTTTCAGCTTCACACCGTAAACCGGGTGATGAATGCCGTGGTCGGCGTCTTTCGACGGGAGCGTCATGTCGGCTCCGTAGGTCATGAACAGCGGCGGATCTTTGGCATCGACGTGGTTGTAGGCGGAGAATTCTTTGTAGAGTTTTTCGTGCTTCTCGTAGTTCTTCAGAGCGCCTTCCATGGTCGCTTCGCCAACGGCCATGTTGATCATGCGGTGCTTCAAAACGTTCGGACCCAACCAGCCTTCGATCACTTTCGGGTCGATGGAGGTCTGGCCGGCATTCACAGCCGCGGCACAGACTCGCGTGGATTCGCGCAACACGGGGTCGGTCGATTTCGGGTCCGCCAGGTCGTCGTGCAACAAAAGCCACATCGACGTACAGGCGCCTGCGCTGCCGCCGGTCAGCGCGATGTGCTTTGTATCGACTTTCCAATCGGCCGCATTCGAACGGATGAACTGAATGGCTCGCGCCGCATCATGCACCGGCGCGGGCAGCGGAACTTCCCCCGTCAGCCGGTAATTGATGGCCGCACAGGAAATCCCCTTGTTCAGATACGGCTGGATGGTTTTCGTCGTGTCCTGCTTTTTGTCGCCGCCCGTCCAGCCACCGCCGTGGATGTAGACCAACAGCGGACGCGGTCCCTCCCCCTCGGCCTTCCAAAAGTCGAGCACGTTTCTCGCATGCGGTCCGTACGACACGTTGGCGTGAGTCGGTGCCAGTTGCTTTGGTTCATCGGCCGCGAACGATGTCGTGGCCACAGCCACCAAAGAGAACAGGACAGCCAGTGATGATTTCATGGGTGACTCCAGGTTGGTGACGAGAAACAGATTTCGAACACGGACGTTTTCACGATTGATGAGTCAATCTACCGACTTCCCGATGGCGATCCAACTGAGTGTAGCCGTCTCGCTCCGCGAGACGTGAGCCGATCCACGAAAGTCGTTCGAATGTGAAGTGACTCCGGAGGTTCATCGGCTTTCCTCTCGCGGAGCGAGAGGGCTACGTTGCGGCTTCGCCGTGCTACAGTTTCGGCCGCTTGTCACTCCACGGTTGGATTTGTTCCCAGGCTCGTGCGGCTTGCAACACGAGCAAATCGGCGTGGCGGTTGCCGATGATTTGCAAACCGACCGGCAGTCCGGATTTTGTCCAGCCGGCGGGAACACTGGCTGCCGGCTGCCCGGTGAGGTTGAACGGATACGTGAACCGAGTCCATTGCAGAGGGCCGAGCTGTTCGCCGTCGAGCGGATCGGCGTCGTCTTGTCCGACCGCGAACGGCGGGACGGGGAGCGTGGGGCAGAGCAACAGATCGAACCGTTCGTAGACACGCTGCACCTTCTCCCAAAAATCGTGTCGCGCGGCGAGCGCGTTGGCGAATTCGACGCCACGCAGCTTGAGTCCCTGCTCTGCGACTCGCCGCAGTCCCGGATCGAGCAGGTCGCCCTGCGTGGGTAGTTTCTTTTCGAGCGATGCGGCGGCGGTGCCGAAGAAGAACACGCTCCAAGCGTCGTAGGGATCACGCCAGTCGAGTGGCACTTGCTCGACGATCGCTCCAGCTTCCACGAATCTCTCGGCGGCCCGCTGACAGATGGCGGCGACTTCCGGATCGACTCGGGCGTAACCGAGATTCGGGCTGTACGCGACACGCCTTCCACGAATGCCATTTTGCAGTTCGGCCGAGTAGCGTTCGCCTGTCGCGGGCAACGAAAGCAGATCTCGCGGATCCGAACCAGCCAGCACATCGAGGGTCGCTGCCATGTCGGCGACGGTGCGCGTGATCGTCCCAATGTGCCGCAGCATGGCGCCGCCGCTGCCGGGCCAGTTGGGAATTCTTCCAAAGCTGGCTTTGAATCCGACGACTCCGCAGAACGACGCGGGAATCCGCAGCGATCCGCCGCCGTCGGTCCCCAGTCCAATCGGTCCCATCCCCGCTGCCACCGCCGCCGATGCGCCGCCGCTCGAACCGCCAGGCGTCAGGTTGATGTTCCACGGATTGCGAGTGATCCCGAACACGCGATTGTCGGTGACCCCCTTCCAACCGTGTTCCGGCGAGTTCGTCCGACCGATGAGAATCATTCCCGCCTTCCGCAGCCGCTCGACGGCCGGACAATCTTCGGCCGTCACGTTCGTCTCCAGCAGCTTCGACCCGAACGTGGATCGCGAACCAGCCACGAACAGATTGTCCTTCACATGCA
>JACRIH010000088.1 GCA_016235885.1 Planctomycetales bacterium
ACAGTTTTAGAAAATGTTCGTCGGACATCAGGAGGACGCCCTGGAACACGCTCGAATCGAACATCCCCGCGATTCGCAGTTTGACTTCGCGATTCGCTTCGTCACGAATTGTGATCACCGCACCCACGCCGACCTTCAGGCTGTACTGCAAGGTGTTCATGTCACCGAGGACGGGGATGGGTTCATTCTTTCCCCCGGCGGCTCCCTCTCCCTCCGGGAGAGGGCTGGGGTGAGGGGGCGTTGTGGTGAGATCGGCTCCCGATCGAGATTCGCCGGGGTTGTGGAGAGCGACGGAAGACTCAGCACTCACCGATGCGCCACCTGCCCTCACCCCCGACCTCTCTCCCGGAGGGAGAGGGGAGTTCTCACGCAACGCCTCCCACGGGTTGGCCTGCTTCGCACCGATGAACTTGAATCCCCCGCGAGCGATCATTTCCGGCGGCACACCGAGGATTGTCGGCTGCCGCGTTTGAAAGATGTTCAGACAGCTTGCGTTTTCGCCGGGGTTCACGCGGAAGGGCACGATCTGTTTCACCTGTGACAACGCCTGACGCGACGAATCGTCCGTCAGATCGAGCTTGTCCTGCCCACGTTCTGTGTTGAAGTCGTGCAGGATCGGGCTGGAAGATTCTGCGACCAACGAAAACCCACCGTTGCCGGAATGGAACTCCGGCGTCTCGCGGGCCGGATTCCGCTGCCCCGCCGCGATGGCCACGATCAGAAACGATGCGGAAGCAATCAGGCTGACACTGAGCACGCTGCGCGACCGATGCCGCGCCGCATTGCGCACGCCAAGCCGAGCCACGCCAACCAATCCCGCACCGCGCACGGCCTTGGATCGATCCGCCGCCAGCCACGCCGACAAGGACGAGACCATCGCCACGAGCGACAGCATTCCGACGACAAAGAACGACACGGTCGGCCACGAGAATCCGGCGAACGCCTCGCGGTCGGGAATGATCCGCGTCAGCAGCCCGGCCAGTAGCGAGAGCACGACGGCACTGCACACGATGGCGACCTTCGCCGTGCGCATCGTCCCCTCTCCCCTTCGGGGGAGAGGGTTAGGGTGAAGGGGCGGTGCGACTGCGCGACTTGGTTCTTGTTGAAGCCGAGAGACGTTTGGCCCCCTCACCCCAGCCCTCTCCCCCGAAGGGGAGAGGGAGGAAGTTTCTTTCGCGTCGATCGTCCCCGCCAGCATCCCCCGCACCGATGATCGCTCGATCCCGCGCATCCCGAACCACACCGCCACGAGCGCGATCCCGACGGCAATCGCCAGCCCGATTGCGACACTTCCCGGCTGAACATGCAGCGTGAGGAACTGCGTTCCGATGGCTCCGTGCCACCACGTGCGCAGCCCGTGCAGCATGGCCGCCGCATACCCGACTGCCGCTGCCGCGCCGATCACGCCCCCCGCAACGAGCACGCACGTCGACTCGATCAACAACGTGCGTCGCACCTGCTTCGCCGTGAACCCCACCGCCAGCAGCAACCCCACCTCGCGCGTGCGACGTTCCAGCCCGAGCCGGAACAGCAACCCAATCAGAATCGCCGCCGAAGCGATCAGGAAGAAACTGAATCCCACGAACAGCCCGGCGAAATCGGTCGTCCCCGCCGCCGCTTGCAGGCCCTGCCACTTGACCGGTTGAAACACCATCCCCATCTCGGCCGGATCGAGTTCTTGCAGCAACGCCGTTTCGATTCGCTTCGCGAAGTCGTCTGCAGTCTGCCCTGCCGGGATCGCGAAACGAAACGACGTCAATTCCCCGTACCGGCTCCGCCACAACCGCTGAGCCGTTTCCAATGCGACGAACGCTTTCGGCGTGGCCTTGTACTTTTTCCAATACGCGTCGTCGCGCTTCGTTATTCGAGACATTTTCATCTCGAACGGCTGTTCCCAATCGGACAGCGACTTCGCATCGGTGATCCCCTTCAACTCCGGCGTCAGCCCCGGATCGTCGGCCGGAGTCCCCTCCAATTTCAAGATGCCACGCAGTCGGAAGCGTTGCTCGATCTCCGGCATCTCTCCTCGCGATCCGACGACGTGATACTTCAGCGTGATTTCATCACCCGGCTTCGCTAACAAATCTTCGGCGACCCACTCGTTGAGCAGGATGTCCGGCAACAGGTTGCCTGCGGCAACTCGCAACGGCGACTCGGCCGTCGGTAGCTCGCCTTGCGCGGTCGTGAAGCCACCGAAGGGTGGAGCCGTTGACGAATCAAACCACAGGGGATCGACCCCGGCCACGGTCGAGTACATCGAGAACGCCGTGTCTCCCTTGCCCGCCGACAATTCGTTCGCGAGGTACACCAGCACTGGCGACGTGACAACTTCCAGTCGCTTCCCCAACTTCTCGGCAGCGCGCACGACCGCCGGTTCGAGAATCATCCGCTCGCTTTCGAGCGACAGGTAATCGCCTGATCGGCTGGGGACGATCCGGAGTTGGAAATCGGCGAGCGTCCACGAAGAACGGAGTGATTGTGTGAGCCGCTCGGCGGCGGCTCGCGCCGAGGAACCGGTGGCGTCCTGAGCCAACCTTGCCGGGAGGAACAACGCATTGACGCGTGCCGGCCGCGTGGCCCGCTGTTCGGCGAGATCGAGGCGTTCCTGCAAGGTGCGAAGCGAGATGAACGCGTTCAGCGGGAGTTGCTGGTTGGGTTGCAAGCCAAATCGACCCGCAGAGTCGGCTTCGTCGAGGATCGCCGCCACGCGACAGGTGATTCGCTCGACGGTGTCCTCCTTCTTGCCCAGCAGCGAGTCGCGCGGGATCGATGCCGGCAAATCGACTCGCAGCAGTACAGAATCACCCACGTGGGCACCAAGTTGTTTTGCCACGCGAGCGTTCAGCACCAGTTCATCATCCTTGGGTTGGATGACTTCGCGACCACCGAGGAATCGTCCGAGTTGAAGAGCGCCGCCGAATAGGTTGACTTGACCGACTCGCGTTGTCGTCGAATGCGCCTCGTCGTCAGCACCGTCTTGTGTACCGCGCTCGATGCTGGCGGTCAGTACGAGTGTGGGAGACGGAACTCCGAACAAGTTGTCGAACAACGGCTGCTTCGTCAGTTCGTCGCCAATCGCTTCACGAAAGAACCGCTGCGACGTGAGCGCGTGATCGACCATTCCCAACCGATCAAACGTCATCTGCCGCAGGCTGCCGCGAACGGAATCGCCCACGACGAGTGATAAGCCGATGACCGCAGTCCCTACGATCACGCCCAGCAGCACGGCGATGTGCGAGCGCCGGTGGTAGAGCAGGGTTTGGAGCAGGAAGCGGCGCGATGTCATTGGTGCGAGGGTTGTGAGCAGGTTGTCGTGGTGGATCGTAATTCGTGGATCGTTGATCGTGAACGATCAACCACGATCCACCATCTACGATTCACGATCTACGTCCTTCACATCGACCAGCCGCCCGTCCCGCAATTCCAAGTGGCGCGGGAATCGCCCGGCCAATTCGGCGCTGTGCGTGACGGTGATCAACATGCAGTGTTGGTCGCGGGCGAGTTCGAGGAGCAGGGAACCAACTTCCTGTGCCGAGGCGCGATCGAGGTTGCCGGTCGGTTCGTCGGCGAGGAGGAGCGACGGTTGGTTGATGAGCGCCCGGCAAACGGCCACGCGCTGGCGTTCGCCGCCGGAGAGCGCGGCCGGTCGGTGGGTGAGACGTTGTCCCAGCCCCACACGATCCAGCAGCAAGCGGGCACGCGATTCGGTGTCGCTCGATGTGCCGGTTCCGGCCAGCGTGGGAATCAACACATTTTCCAACACCGAACATTGCGGGAGCAGGTGGTGGTCCTGAAAGATGAACCCGACCGTCGAATTGCGAAAGCGGGCGGTCTCCGCGGCACCCAGCGAGCACGGTTCCTGACCGAGAATTCGGACGTTCCCCGATGTCGGCTGGTCAAGTGTTCCGAGAATGTACAGCAGCGTGCTTTTTCCCGAACCGGACGGCCCGGTGATTGCGATCGCGTCACCACGCGACATCTGCAAGTCCACGTCGCGCAGCACCGACAGTTTGCCCCCGGCGGTGGGGTAGCTTTTGCACAGGGCGGTGATGATGAGGTCGGGAGGGGGCATGCCGTAGGTCAGGCTTTCCAGCCTGACATCTGTTATCGGGGGGCTGCATCGGAAAAAAACGTCAGGCTGGAAAGCCTGACCTACGGGGTCGCCTCCACGAGCCTCTCGCAGTATCGCGGCGGGATCTCGATCGACTGAAGCTTGCCGCCCGGTTGGCAGAGGCAGCAGACGGTTTTCATTTCGCCCGTGGCGAGGCAGGTTTCGCCGCGACGGAACTCGAAACTGAACGTCAACGACTTCACGCCGCGGCGCACGACGTTGACATCGACCTGCAATTCGTCCTCGAAGAACGCCGGCGCTTTGAATCGGCATGAGGCTTGGACGCGCGGAAAACCGATCACTGTTCCGTCCGGTTGCTTCTGCATGACGCTGAACCCCAGGCTGCGGAGGTAGGCGTGCTCGGCCTCTTCCATCCAGCGGTAGAAGTTCGCGAAATGCACGATACCGGCGACGTCGGTGTCGGCGAACTGGACGACTCGGGTGTGGGTGAATTGGGCAGGCATGTTTTGGAATGACGAATGACAAGCCGGAAGCCAATGTAGCCACGTTCGCCAGAACGTGGGTTTTTCGCAGGCAGCCCACGTTCTGGCGAACGGGGCTACGGTATTGAAACCGCGGCTAATCCTTCGACATTCGGCATTCCGCAGTCATTGCTTCGACTCACTGTTGACGACTGGTGCGGGACTCTCCAGCAGATCCACGGCGGGTTGTTCGTTGCAAAAAATTGTCGCCAGCCGGCCGTACGTGACGACGTTACCATCGCAATGGAATCTGGCCTGGAGGCCGGGGCCGGGCCAGATTCGCAGCACGGCGCCGAGATCGATATGCCGGAGAACATTGTGCTTGATGAGGACTCGACCGAGCGGCGTGTGACCTTCCAGGATTTCCTTGCGTACCGGTTCGGTGACGTATTCGAGGTGGAATCGCACGATCCCGAATTGCACGACCGTGTCGGTGCCGGCTTTGAGGAGCACGATTTCGCGGGCGTAGGTGTCCCCTTCCAAATGCTGCGCGAGCACGCGCACATCGACCGCCGAAGCGTAGAATTCTTCCATCGTGACCGTCATGTGTTCGTCGTGAACCAGCAGGCGGCGATATGGTTCGGGAACCAGCGAGCCGGGGACGTGTTCGGCTCGGGCAAT
>JACRIH010000082.1 GCA_016235885.1 Planctomycetales bacterium
GCCGGAGTGTTCGACGACCGCGTGGTGCTGGTCGGGAAGAAGTCGATCACGGCCCTGGCGCTCGCGGACGGCAAGCCGCTGTGGACGCTGGACTGTCCCACGCCGGCCGGTCGAGGCGTCGCCGTGGGGCAACGCTACCACCTGCCACTGGCCAGCGGCGAACTGTGGACGATCGACCTTTCAGAAGGGAAGGCGGTCGACAAACTGTTCAATCCGAATCAGCTCGGTCGTCTCGGCAATCTCGCGATGTATCGCGGCCTGTTGCTGTCGGTCGGCCCGCTCGGTGTGCAAGCGTTCGAGCAGCGCGAGGCGATTCAGGCCGAGATCGAACGCCGCAAGCAAGCCAATCCGCGTGACCCGTGGGGATTGCTCCGCGAAGCGGAAATCTCCGCGTTGCGGCGCGACCTGACGAGCGCGCTCGCGTCGCTGCGTCTGATCGACGCGGACGCAATTCCCGCTGACCTGCGCGAACGCTACCGGACGTTGCTTGTCGAGGGACTCGTGTCACAAGTGCGAGCCGACCCCGCCGGGTACGATCCGGAATTCGCCGAACTCGGCAAGCTGATGCAGTCACCCGCCGAGCGGCTGCGCTATCAGCGGCTCGTCGCCGACCGCCAATTGGCTCGCCGCGAATTCGCCGCCACGTTCGACACGTACCTCGCCATGCTGACCGATGCGCCGGCAGTCGCCAGCCGTGGCAAGCAATCGGTTGGCGGTGTGCCGACAGCGTGGCCACTCGTGCCACTGAGAGACGATCGTGATGACATCCGCGTGCGCCTCGATCTGTGGGTCGCCGGCCGCCTGCGCGACCTGTGGACCAAGCTCCCCGATCCGGATCGGAACGAACTCGACGCCCGCGTGCGATCGCTGGCAGAGCAGGATTCGTTCGCGATGGACCGCCTTGTCACACTATTCGATTTCCATCCCGCCGCGCTGCCGGTGAAATGGAAGCGAATCGAAAAACTCGCCGAGCAGCGCGACTTGGTTGCCGCCGAGCAATCGCTGACCGAACTCCGTCGCCATGCCGACTCGGCCATCGCGGCGGAAGCCACGGTGCGACTCGTGCGGTTGCTGCTCGATTTCAAGCTCGTCGGCGAAGCACAGCAACTGTGCGATGACTTGCTGCGTCTGCCGGAAGCCACGCGGATTGCAGACGGTTCGACTCCGGCCGCGTTTGTCGAAACGTTGCGGAAATCGGGAGCCATCCCGGCGGCTGGATCGCGTCCGTCGCGTCCCGACTGGAGCCAGACGGAGTTGTCGCTGACACGAATGGGGGCGAACTACTCGAACACGTACACCCAAGACTTGCCGGCGGTTGGTTCGCGTTTGCCGTTCTTCCGCGACCACCGGTTGCAGGTGCCGCACGAAGACCAGCGGTTGGAGGTCGTCGATGCGGCGTCGGAACGAACCGAATGGTCGATGCCGCTTCGCAGCCGGGCCAACTCGGCGGATGGCAGCATGGTCACCGCGGAGGCGACGGGACACGAACTCGTGGTCCTGCATCGCGGCGTGTTGCACGCCCTGTCGCCGGTCGACAAGTCGGTGCGCTGGAGCTTTCCACTCGACGGACGATCGGGCGGGCAGGTGAACTACGGGTTTCAGGTCCAGGCATCGTTCCCACCGATGCAGTCCTCGCTGCGATTCTCAAATACGCTGGCTCAAAAGCAACAGACGAGCCAGAGCGGCAGCCCACTGTCACACGTGACCGGTCGCTACTTCTGCTGCCAGGGGCGTCGCGGCCTGACCGTGTACGACACGCTCTCCGGTCAGGTGATGTGGACGCACGACGGCATCCGCCCCGGCACGTCCATCTGCGGCGACGACGAGGTGCTGTACTTCCGAACGCCGGACCAAGCGAAATCGTTCGCCCTCCGCAGCGTGGATGGACAGCCGGTCGAACTGCCGAAACTGCACGAGTGGATGAACCGTGCCGTTCACGTCGTGGGCCGGTGCTTCGTGTTCGCCGACGATTCGCAATCGAAAGGCAAGCCGTCGCTCCGCATGTCCGATCCCTTGCTGGACAAGTACGTGTGGCGTGGCATCGATTTGCCGACCGGTTCGTTGATGTCGTTGCATGGCAATTCGCAACTGGTGTTGCTCGATCCGAAGGATGGCAATCTGCGGCGGATCGACCTGCGAACCGGGCGAGTAGAGAAGCTCGGTGCCGTCGCGACCGACGATCTAAAAGGCCGGCAGGAAGTGTTTGCCCTCGCCGACTACGATTACCTGTACCTCATCATCAACGGTCCGCGTCAGGCTGGCGCGTTTTATTCGGACGGCATGGCGTCGATCCGGGCCAGCGGCCACCTCCTCGCGTTCGACCCGCAAGCCGGGAAGCAACTCTGGAAGCAAGCGGTCGCCAGCCAGAACCTGCTTCTGGAACGGTTCGACCACGCTCCGGTGTTCGTCTTCGCCGCCCGCAACCACCAGAAGGTGGGCAACCACCATTTGTGGACACTGAACATCACCGCGATCGACAAGCGCACGGGCACGAAATTGCTCGACATGCACGCTCCAGTCCAAAACAGCTTCCGCAGCCTGATCGTGAACACAGCCAACCGGTTCATTGAACTGCGAGGCTACGGCGAACGTGTGCGTCTGGAGGCCACGAAGTCGGTGGTCAGCGGGCCGTAGTCCGCTGTCAATCGACGTGTTGTTTTGCGTGCGGGGAGGTTCGCAAGTACACTGTTTTCCGCCACGGGTGCCGCTGGTGCGGCAGTCCACTTCGTTGCCGTCCAAACGATCCCAGGAGACCTCAACATGAAGAATCGCCGTGACTTTTTGAAGACCTCAACTGTGGCCGCTTTGGCGGCTGGTAATCTGCCGTATTGGTTCAGCGGAGCGAGCGTACAAGCGTACAACTTTCAGGCTCCGAATGAACGGCTGAACATCGGGTCCATCGGCACGGGTGACCGGTGGAAACAGGTCATTCCGAATGCGATGAACTACTGCAACGTGATGGCCGTCTGCGATGTCGATGCCGAGCACCGTGGGGAAGGTGCTGGCATTGTCCAAAAGACACCGGGTCAAAAAGGTGGCGAAGTGCGCATGTACGAGGACTATCGAAAAATCCTCGACCGAAAGGACATCGACATCGTCACGATCATCACGCCCGATCACTGGCACAGCAAGATTGCGATTGAAGCCCTGCGGGCGGGGAAGGACGTGTATTGCGAGAAACCCCTCACGCTGACGATCGACGAGGGGAAGCAAATCATCAAGGCGATGGAGGAGACGAAGCGCGTGTTCCAGGTCGGCACGCAACAGCGCAGCGAAATGTCCGCCCGAAGTGGCGACAAGACGTTTCCCCATCAGTTCCTGACCGCCGTTGCGATGGTCCGCCTGGGTCGCATCGGGCAGGTCAAGAAAGTGACGTGCGACATCGGTGGCGCGCCGACCAGCGGCGCGATCCCCAAGGGTGATGCGCCGCGGCACCTCAACTGGGACATGTGGCTGGGGCAGGCACCGCTCGTCGATTACCGGTTCCAGGAAGGGGGCGGCAAGTGGGGTCAGTCGCGGTGCCACTACGAATTCCGCTGGTGGTACGAATACTCCGGCGGCAAGATGACTGACTGGGGTGCCCACCACGTGGACATCGCCACGTGGGCCATCGGCATGGAAAACTCGGGGCCGATCTCCGTCGAAGGGACTGCGGAACATCCCGTCCCGTTCAAGGACGGCCATCCGACGAAAGACGATCAGTACAACGCTGCGCACAAGTTCGACATCACCGTGATGTATCCGAACGGTGTTGAGATGCATGTCGTCAGCAATTCCACCGACGGCAACGGCATCCTGTTCGAGGGGACCGAGGGCCGCCTTTTCGTCAGCCGCGGGGCGTTGAAAGGCAAGCCGGTCGAAGACCTCGCGACCAACCCGCTTCCGGACGACGCGATCGCCAACCTGTACAAAGGCAAGAAGCCGGGCGATCACATGCGGAACTTCATGGAATGCGTGAAGGATCGCGCGCAGCCGATCTCCGATGTCTGGACGCATCACCGCTCGATGACCACGTGCCATCTGTCAAACATCGCCATCCGGCTGGGACGAAAGCTCAACTGGGATGCCGAAAAGCAGGAGATCGTCGGTGATCCGCAAGCCAAGTTGTTTCAGGCTCGCGAACAACGCAAGGGGTACGAGATCACCGGCTGATCGAATCGCACGTCAGTTCATCTCCGCAGCCCGGCCACTTCCCAGTGGCTGGGCTGCTGTTTTTCCGACGGAACTCCGTCTTTCCACGAATTGGTGAGCGGCCTACAATCCCGCCCCTTTCGACGCCCGGCTGCCGAAGGATCGGTCAGCCGCGCCGGATTCGTCGGCCTGCACGGTTCACGGAGGAACCATTTCATGGACGCCACTGCCTCGCGCTGGAAACTGATGCTCGGGCTGATCCTGCTCAGCGGCTGCGCGACGAATCCAAACAAGTGGCCGTTCCTGCGTGCCGGCGATCCCGCGATCGAGCGACGCGGCTACGAAATTCACGATCCGTTACCCGACCGGCGGGCCGGGCCATCGACGCAGGCTGAGCCGCGCGGGTTTGAGATTCAACGAACGGAACCCCGCCGCGCACGCGAACGGGCCTTGAATGTCGCGCCGCCGCCAAATGCGCTGCCGCCGTACGCACCTGGAACGTCGTCGTATCCGAACACGGTTTCGCCCAGGTAGGCCGCACACACAGTGTAGCCGGCTCTCGACGAGAGCCGTTCGTGCGACGAGCTTCGTTCGTCGCGTCTGCTCTCAGCGAGAGCGGACTCCACTGCACTACCGGTAACGATACTCCGGGTTCCGCGTGTCGAAATCGCGGTCGGTCAAGCCGGCGTTCAATTGCAGATTGGAGTACGTGTACTCCTCGACCAATTGCGGTTGTTCACCGGATTTCTTCGGCCAGCCGTACTGCTCGGCCCGGATCGGCAGGTTGTCTTTCTTGTCAACGTAGAGCCGCGTCATCTGGAATCGGAATTCCTTGCGCGGCTGGCTGTGCGAGCTTTCGGCGACCAGACAATCGATCTCGCCGAGCTTCGCCTGATCGTAGAACTTGACGACCACGTCGCTGTACTTCATCTCTTCTTCCCACTGCCCGGCGATTGTGTCGAGCAGGGCGGACATGCCGACCATCGTGATCGGGTAACGGCTTTCCTTCATCACCTGCGGGTCGTTCTGCGGAAGGGCGACCGTGCCTGCGATGGACTTGAAGCCTTCCTCGTGGATCAACAACCGGTCGCGATTGGCCCCCTTCACGAAGATGACTTCACGGCCGGCATCGGGTTCGCGGTAGCGGAAATAAACGCTGAACGGCTCGTGACGAATTTTGGTCTCCATCACCTGCTTGACGATTTTCTTGCCGAGCAACTCGCGCTTGATGAACAGACCGGAATAATCCTTCACCGCCGCCAGTGCTTCGCGGGACCGCGCCGCCAGCTTGAGTGGCTCGCGGAGCGGATGATCCTTTCCGCCGCGAATCGCGGTCGATTCGACAGGGGTGTTGGAACGGATTGTTGCAGCACCTGTGGACTGACCGGACGCCGGGCGGCTGGTCCGCTTGTCAGCCCGTACGGGGGCCGAGGCAACAGACACGGCGATCAACAGGCAGCACAGGCTGAACAGCACTCGGGAATGACGCATGAAACTGGCTCCGGAATTGGGACTGCCGCGAGATGGATTGAATCGACCTCGCACGCTGAATTCGACTTGGCCCCACTGGGGGAGCGAGTCTAGCAGAGCCAGCCAACTGATCCAAGAACAGTGGAGCGGGCCACGATTCGAGAAACAATTCGACTCATTCGAGATCTGACGCGAACGCCCAACCGCTTTCGCTGGGGCAACTCAGGCTGCCTGTCGTGCGACTCTGGTTGATTCCGAGAACTCAACCGACGACCTCTGCTGTCGCGACGCCTGTACCAGCAGAAGCAGCGTCCACAGCACGTAGGTGGCCGAAAAGCCGATCTGCGCGACAACGAGACCGGCCACTCCACCCTGCCAGGCTCCGATCCCATTCAGCAACAAACCCAAACACGACGATCCGATTTTACACCGAGCCAGTGAGCGGGTCCCGACAGTTGCGACCAACGGCAATGTGGCGAGCTGACCCAGCGCGAATAGCCCGCTCGCCAGAACCATCCCCGGAAGCCAGGGGGAAACCTCTCGATACTTGGCGGCAGCCAGTAAGCGAAACACCAATCCATGCCCGAGGCTGGCGCACAAAACTGCGACAACAACCGCGGCCGCCGTCAAAACGAGCCACTTGCGAGTGGACTGGATGACTTGCTGGTTGTGAAGGGGATTGGTCCCATCACCGGCCTGCGCGAAGAGAATGGGGTACACCCACTGCTGCACAAGTCCCGCCAGTAAACTCACGGGATAGTAGCCCAGTTGGTACAGCACGAGATACCGCCCCACCGACTCGGTCGAAGAGAACACTTGCAGGAACCAGCGGTCGGACGCTGCGAAGGCCCAAGTGAACGCCCCCCAGGACAAAGCGGGCCACAAGAATCCCCACATCAAATCCTGCCAGGCGGAAGACGACTTGGTTGTGGCGTCGTCGATGGGATGGGACGGGACTTGAATGACTCGCCGAAAGCTTGCGTATTGCGAAACCAAAACCAAAGCCGAACCGCCGATGTATCCGACCAACACGACACTCGCGGAGGGACCATAGACCCACACCAACCCCACGGCCAGCATCAGCCTGAGCCACGCGCTCGCGCCGTTGTGCAACGCCACAAGGTGCCGGCATCGAGACGCGTTTTGCACCGACTCCAGCAGATTGTTCGCCCCCGAGGCGATGGCGTAACCCCCAGCGCACACCAGCAGCACGCCCCAATCTCCGTACCCCAAACACATCAACGATACGGACAGGCCGAACGAAATCATTAGCAGCGGTGCTCCCGTCAACATGAGCAAGCGCAGCAGCACTCGGAAGAACATTCCAAGCTGACCGGCTTCACGCGCCGGTGGAAAAAAGCGATCCGTGGTGGCGCACAGTGGCCCAAACCAGAGTTGTTGAATGGCCGTGGCCGCCGTCATGCCCAATCCCAAAATGCCATAGGTCTCGGGAGGGAGAGCCTCCGTCAGGCACCGCACTGCGGCCAATGCCCCGGCGACTGACAGCACTTGGCCGCCGATCAGCCATCCCAATTCGACCGCCGGAGACTGAGTCCGCGCCGGGCGGGATGACGAATTCACCAATTTGACCGATCGGGAAAGCATGCGTCGCGCATCGTGAGTTCAGCGGGATTGTCGGGTGCCGGGCGTCGTGTATCCGAACCGTCTGTCCGAGACAAGACGAATGCAAAACCTCGACCGGGCCTGTGGATGGGGCGACTGATCTTGACACATTCTGACCGTTGACCGATAAGCCCGCGCCGTTTTCGATACGCATCGCGCCGCCTATGAATTCCCATCCATGTTGCGAATCAAGCTCACGACAAACTTCCCCGACTGGCCACTGAAGCGGCAAACGCCCGGCTGTTCGAAGACGTTTGGCGACTGTCAATTCAGTATCGACGACCCCGATGTCACGGAGTGCGACCTGTGGATTGTCTACGGAGGGATGACGACTGAGGAGACCGTTTTCTGCCCGGCAGGCGGCACGCTGCTGATGACGGCGGAACCAGCCGCGGTGCATGAATACCATCCCAGGTTCGTCGCACAATTTGATGCCGTCATCACTTCGCAAACGCAGTTGCGACACACGCGGAGGCTGCTCGCTCAGCAGTGTCAACCGTGGCACGCCGGAGTCGCCCGAGACGATCAAAACCGGATCAATCTCGACTACGACGCCTTCGCAGCGGTGGACACGCTTCCCAAGACGAAGCTGCTGTCGGTCGTCTGCTCAGACAAGAAAATGATTCCCGAGCATCGCCAACGGCTCAGGTTCATCAAGGATTTGCGACAACATTTCGGTGACCGATTGCATGTCTTCGGACGTGGCCAAAACCCGATCGACGATAAATGGGAGGCGATCGCGCCCTATCGTTACCACATTACATTGGAAAACGCGCAGATCGATCATTACTGGACCGAGAAATTGGCCGACGCCTATTTAGGGCTGGCCTATCCGATTTACTACGGGTGTTCCAATCTCACGGAGTATTTTTCGCACGACGCGTTCACGGCGATCGACATTTTCCGCCCGCAGGACGCGATCAAAACGATCGAGAACGTCCTGGCTGCGGACTTGTATGCGGCTCGGTTACCCGCCGTGCAGCGTGCGAAGCAATTGGTACTGGACCGGTACAACCTGTTCGCCGTGCTCGCTCAATTCGGCAAGCAAACCGCCTCGACCGCGAACCGACCCCGGCGTGTGACGCTTTGTCCTGAAGGAAATGCGATGTGGGCCAAACGTGCCTTTCGTTACGTCAGCACAAGGCTGCGAAGTCGTTCCGCGGCTTGATAAGGAGTCCTGCATGAGTTTGGTACAGCACATTGCGAATCGCTGGAACGGCTTCGCTGCCAAGCATTGCTCATTCCTCTGTTGGAACGCTCAAGTGGGACGTGTCGCCGTGTGGAATCGGGCTGGTGGAAACGAGCAGTTGTACAGCGGTCACGATTTGAACGAGAACTCATTGGTGGTCGATGTGGGCGGTTTTCGCGGCGACTGGTCGGCGGAAATTTCCGCGCGGTATGCGCCCCACATTCACATCCTGGAACCGGTGCCGGTATTCGTCCAACGCTTGCGAGACCGGTTTGTTGACAATCCCAAAATCAAAATCCATCCCTTTGGGCTGGGTGCAGTCAACGAAAGTGTTGCACTGCACGTGCAGGGAGATGGTTCCTCCGTGCATCGCGCCGGCGGTGACGCCGTCGTCGCCAAAGTCGTGTGTGCTTCGGACTTCATCCACACCCTTCCGACCGATGACATCAGCCTGCTAAAAATCAACATCGAAGGATCGGAGTACGATTTGTTGGATGATTTGTTGGACAACGACCTGATGGAATGCGTGCGAACCCTGCTGGTGCAATTTCACGATTTCGTTCCCGAGGCGGGGCCACGAATGCAGGCGCTCCGCTCCCGACTAGCTCTGACACATCGTCCCCAATTCCAATACGAATTTGTCTGGGAAAGCTGGCAGAGAAACTCGATCAGGCAGCGAGACACCCCACGGAATGGGACTGCGAGAGTAAGTAGACCCGCCGAGAGAGTTGTGCAGGCGAGCGGAGGGCGTTAGCCCCCCGCGTCGCCAATTTTTGTTCCCGGTTCGGTGTTCAATACGAGTCGAATGTTGAGGCGAAAAATGCCAATGCGAAAAGCACTCATCACTGGGATCACCGGTCAGGACGGCAGCTATCTGGCGGAGTTCCTCCTCGAAAAAGGGTACGAAGTCCACGGCGTGGTCCGTCGCGCCTCGACCTTCAACACCCAGCGGATCGAACACCTGTACCGCGACCCGCACGACGACGACGTCCGGTTCCGATTGCATTTCGGCGATCTGTCGGAAGCCAACAACCTCCAGAAAATCCTCGATGCGGTCCAGCCTGACGAAGTCTACAACCTCGCCGCGCAGTCGCACGTGCGAGTCAGCTTCGATCTCCCGGTCGCGACGGCTGATATCGTCGGACTGGGAGCGCTGCGGCTCTTGGAAGCGCTCCGCGAACATCAGCAGCACACGGGCCGAACCGTGCGATTTTATCAGGCCTCCAGCAGCGAAATGTTTGGCAAGGTGTGCGAAGTTCCCCAGCGCGAGACCACGCCGTTCTACCCACGCAGCCCGTACGCGGTCGGCAAGGTGTTCGCCCACTGGGCCACGATCAACTATCGCGAGGCGTACGGCCTGCACGCCAGCAACGGCATCCTGTTCAATCACGAATCACCACGGCGCGGCGAGACGTTTGTGACGCGCAAGATCACCCGGGCGATCGGACGCATTCATCACGGTCTGCAAGACAAACTGTATCTCGGCAATCTCGACTCGCAGCGCGACTGGGGATTCGCCGGCGACTACGTGCAAGCCATGTGGCTCATGCTCCAGCAGGATCAACCCGACGATTACGTCATCGCCACGGGCGAAACTCATTCGGTGCGGGAGTTTTTGGAATTGGCATTCAACCACGTGGGCCTGAACTTTCAAGACTACGTCGAGACCGACCCTCGCTATCTGCGACCGACCGAGGTGGACTTGCTGCTCGGAGACCCGTCGAAGGCGTCTCAAAAACTGGGCTGGCAGCCGCAGGTCGGTTTCCGCGAACTCGTCCGCATGATGGTCGAAGCGGATTTGGAATTGGCGGCCCGTGAAAAGACGCTCCGAGACGCGGGACACGTGCTTCCCCTGTCCATCGGGGCACGGGCCGCAGCCTGATAATGCCTCTCGCGGCCTGAATTGAGACGTAGCCACGGTCGCCAGACCGTGGGTTCCACACGGAAAAACACCCACTCTCTGGCGAGAGTGGCTACCGCAGAAATGTCTCATCCTGGGCCGCGAGAGTTGTCACGATGGTGGGGGGTGTCATGGATCAAGACGACGTCATTCTTGTCACGGGCGCGGCCGGCATGGTGGGTTCCGCCGTGGTGCAAGCATTTCGCCGGCAGTCATTTCGGCGGATCTTGACACCCACGCGACAGGAATTCGACTTGCGAGACGCCGGCCGGGTTGACGAATACTTTGCACAACACCGGCCCGATTACGTGTTCATGGTCGCCGCCAAAGTCGGCGGCATTGCCGCCAATCGAGCGGACCCGGTGAGTTTTCTGGCCGACAACTCGCGCATCCAACTCAATCTCTTTGAGGCGTGCCATCGGTATCGGGTGCGGAAGAGTTTGTTCCTGGGCAGTTCCTGCATCTATCCCCGCGATTGCCCGCAGCCGATGCGGGAAGAATCTTTGTTGACCGGGCCACTGGAACCGACCAACGAAGGCTACGCCCTGGCGAAAATTCTCGGATTGAAGTTGGCTCAGTATTACTTCGAACAGTACGGCCTGATCACCGTCTGCCCCATGCCGTGCAACATTTACGGAACCGGCGATCATTTTGATCTTGCTCGCTCGCATGTTTTGTCAGCGCTGGTGAAACGCATGTGCGATGCACGCGATCAGAACCTGTCTTCCATCACGTTGTGGGGAACCGGCACCGCGCGGCGCGAGTTTATCCACGTGACGGACGTCGCCGACTGCCTCCTGTTTCTCATGGATCGGCAACAAACTCCAGACATCATCAACGTCGGGACCGGCACGGATGTTTCCATAAAACAACTCGCCATGCTGATCGCCGACCAAGTGGGATACCGCGGAGAAATCCTTTGGGATCCAAGTCAGCCCGACGGCATGCCGCGAAAATGTCTGGATATTTCCCGGTTGACCGAACTCGGATTCCGTGCGCGGATCGGTCTGGAAGAGGGAGTCCGGCAGACACTCTCCGATTATCGGCAACTCATTGCAAAGGCTCGATGTGCATGATGGACGATCCTTCAAACCAACTCGCCGACGTCATCGAATCGCTCGTCGAATCGAATCTCCGCCAGCACGAGCGCCAGTCGCCGCGCTATTGGTATCCCCTGAGCCGCCCCACGTATCGGACGGAAGAAATTCTGGAGGCGCTCGATTCGCTCTGTAGTTTTCGCACGTCGATGGGGGACAAGACGCGGAGCTTTGAACAGCAGTTTGCCGAATTTCAGCAATGCCCCGACAGCGTGATGGTGAACAGCGGGTCGTCGGCCGATCTGCTGTTGTGCTTTCTGCTGACCAATCCGCTGCGTCCGCTGTTGCAGCCGGGGGATGAAGTTCTGATTCCGGTCGTCACCTGGCCCACGCAGCTTTGGTCGACGATCATGGCCGGTTTGAAAGTTCGTCTGGTCGATGTCGACCCGCA
>JACRIH010000080.1 GCA_016235885.1 Planctomycetales bacterium
TGCCGCTCGGGCAGCGCATCCCGGCGGTTGAGATTCCGACCGGTGCCGAAATCGAGGAAGCCGTGTCGGTCCACGGCGGCGGGTTCGAAGTTTATGATTTCCACGCCCTCGAAGTTTTGCAGGCGATCGTCGAATCGCGACGCGGCGGCGAGTCCGGCGTTTCGAGCGTCGAGTTCCTTCGCGGCGACGACGTGTTTCGCGCGGGAGCCGCTGGACGGTTCTCGCTCGATCTGCTCGACCGGGCGATGGAAGCGGAACTCGGCGTCCTGACTCACGACGGCAGTCGCCTCCCCGGCGAGAAGCCGGTGGAGCCGCATGCCATCCTGCTCAAGTACTTCGATGGATTTCGCGCGACGGTTGTGAAGCTCGGGGCCAGCTCCAATCGCTGGAACTTCGCTTGCCGGCTGAAGGGTCAGGCGCAGCCCATTGCCTTCAAACATTTCAACGGTCCGTGGGGAAACCGCTGCCTGTTCAAAGCCCTCTCGCACGCGATTCAACACACATTCATCCACCGCGAGGCCCCGTACCCCATCGAGCGGACTTTGCTCACGACTGGCGTGCTCGATGTCGCGGTGAGGTCTCGGTACTGCGGCCACGCGATCGGCACGCCGCATTTGAAAATCGCCTACCAGCCGCGCGACTTCCAGTCGATGCGCGAGAACGGTGACTCGTGGAAGATCGTCACGAAGGACACGCCGCAGCCGATGGGTTTCGACATCCACAACGCGGACCTGATCAACCAGAAGACCAAGCCGTAGGGTGGGACCAGCGAAGCGCAGGCCCACCAGTTCGGCTCCTGTGTGACACGAACCACATGGTGGGCCTGCGCTTCGCTGGTCCCACCCTACGATACTGTTGGGAAGAGAATCCATGTCGCTCGATCGGTTCACCGAGCAGGTTCGCTCGGCTGGAGAACTCGCAACCATCGTTGGCACACCGTCGGGCGTCTCGCTCAAAAAAGAGCTGAAGACTCTCGACGAGCACATGCGGCGATTCATTGCCCATGCTCCATTCGTCGTGATCAGCACGCATTCCGCCGACGGGCGCTGCGATGCCTCGCCGCGCGGTGACGCGCCGGGATTCATTCACGTTGTCGATGACCGGACGCTGCTGATTCCCGATCGCCCCGGTAACCGGCGAGTCGATACCCACCGCAACATACTGGAGACGGGTCGCATCGGACTGCTGTTCCTGGTGCCCGGCTTTGGCGAGACGCTGCGGATCAACGGCCGCGCGGTGATTATCCGTGATGAAGCCTGGTTGACGCTACTCAGCGCGCAAGGCAAACGGCCGTTGCTCGCGGTGGCGGTCGAGGTGGAAGAGTGCTTCCTGCAATGTGCCAAGGCGATCTTGCGGTCGAAACTGTGGGAACCGCACGACGAGACAAACTTGCAGAGCCTGCCGTGTGCGGCCGAGATGCTCACCGATCAGGTGCAAATGCCGGAATACGATGTCGCGAAGATGCAAGCGCTGCTCGACGGGGCGTACAAGAACAACTTGTATTGAACTGGTCTTCTTGGCGAGTTACAGAGCGAGGAAATGTGGAAGCATTATTCCTACAGCGACCCTTAAGTCAGATGAGTGGAACCGGCACCCCGGTCTTGTCCCCAACGGGGACAGATTAGATAGCCCAGGGCGCAGCTCTGGGAAGGGATTCAGCGATTGCCGAGAAGCCCCAACGGGGCGTGATTGAACTTCAACGTGCGGGGATTTCGCCCCGATGGGGCTAACGCATCGGTTGGCACCAGAATCCCAAGGCTGCGCCCTGGGCTATCGAATCTCGCCCCTTTGGGGCTGAAATCCGGATGGCCGGTTACGCCCCAATCAGATCAATTCCCGGATCGGTTCCCCGTCCGACAGGATGGGAATGGGGCGGCCGGTTCGGTCGTGCTGGAGTTGGGAGGTGTCGATGCCGAAGCGGTGATAGATCGTTGCCAGCAGGCAATTGCTGTCCATCGCCCGTTCGACAGGTTCTTCGGCTCGGGCATTCGTCGCGCCGACCACTTGCCCCATCCGCAAGCCGCCGCCCGCCAGCAGCACACTCATGGCTCGTGACCAGTGATCGCGACCGGGTCGTCCGCTGGGATCTTGATTGCGAATCAGCGGCGTGCGTCCGAACTCGCCACAGAAAACGAACAGCACGTGTCGGTCGAGGCCGCGGTCGTAAAGATCTTCGACGAGCGCCGAGACCGACTGGTCGAACGTCGGCAGCTTTTCCTCGTACGCGTCGAAGATGTGCGAATTGACCGAGTGATCGTCCCAGTTGCTCGTGCGACCGGTCTCGGGACGCAAGCGGTAGTTCGCCTGGCATTGAACAAATCGGACTCCCGCTTCGACCAACCGTCGGCATGTCAACAGGCTCTTGCCCCAATGCGTGTCACCGTAGCGCAGGCGGGTTCGCGGGTTTTCCTGTGTCAGGTCGAAGGCGTGACGGGTGCGGCTGCCGGAGAGGATGGCCAGCGCCCGTTGCTGGAATCCATCAAAGGCGGAGATCATCCCACCCGCGTCACCCAGTCGCGGCAGTGCGTCGAGATCGCGCAACAAGTTCGCGCGGCGGCGAAGTGCCAGCACGCCGTCCGGACCGATGGCTAGGTTGTTTGTCGCCGCGCCCGAGTTATCGATCGGGACCGGATCGTAAACGTTGTTTCCGGTCGAAGTGAGCGGGTTCGGGCTGGGCATGTAGGGAGCCGCCCCCGGCCCCAAATAGGCAGGGCCACCGCCGTAGAACTTCGTGTTCGCGATGAACAGCGGGATGTCCCGCGTTTGCTGTTCGAGTTGTTTGGCGACGATCGACCCGATCTCGGGATATTCCGCATCGTTCAGATTCGCGGCGCGGGATGCATAGCCGCTCAGGAAACGGTGCGTCCCGCCGGAATGCTCGTTCCGCTCGTGATGCAAGCTGCGGACGAGTGCGAACTTGTCGGCCAGCCGAGCGAGGAGCGGCAGGTGCTCCGTGATTTCGATGCCGGGGACGTTGGTAGGAATCGGCTGGAACGGCCCCCGAAACTCGCGCGGGGCATGTGGTTTCAAATCGAACAGATCGATGTGACTGGGACCGCCATTGGCCCAAAAGAGAATGACGGAGAACTCGCGGTCCACCACTGGCGTCTGCTCTGCCGCGGCCAAAAGTCCGCTCAACGACGGCTGAACACCCGCTGCCAACGCCCCGAAACTGAGTCCGCCGATTCGCAACCACGTCCGCCGATCGAGCGGTCCCGGACAGAAAGAGTGTCCCGCAGCGCTGGTCATAGCGAGTCCCCTGTTTCCGTGATTTGCCGGCTGGAACTTATCGCCACTTGGTCACAACGTCACCAATGATAGCGGCGGGTGGCACTCCGCTACAGCCCACGTCGCGACAGGAACAAGTCGATTGTTCGAGGAAGGGTGGGTCGAGGGACGAAACCCACCGGAATCCGCAGTGAGGGGTCTCGTCCCAAGGCCAACCCTACCGAAAGGTGCAGCCTCAGTGTGAGCTGTCGACATCGCGGCGTTCCAAACCGCAAATGGAATCAGGGCTGTCCTTGCGGGAACATCATCGTCCCATCAGAATGCAAAAAAACAGCACAGGAGAGCGAGCATGCCTCGACTGGGAGTGAATATCGACCATGTGGCCACCGTGCGCCAGGCACGACGCACGATTGAACCCGATCCCGCCTGGGCTGCCATGCTGGCCGAACTGGGGGGAGCCGACGTGATCACGCTGCATCTGCGCGAGGATCGACGGCACATTCAGGACCGTGATCTGCGAGTGCTCAGGCAGACGGTGCAGGTCAAACTGAATCTCGAAATGGCGGCGGCGGACGAAGTGACCGCGATCGCGCTCGACGTGCATCCGCAGCAGGCCACGCTCGTCCCCGAGCGCCGCGAAGAAGTCACCACCGAGGGGGGACTGGATGTGATCGCACATCACGACCGCGTTCGCTCGTGCGTGCAGCAGCTTCAAAAAGCAGGGATCGAGGTCAGCCTGTTTATCGACCCCGACGTGCGGCAGATCGAAGCCGCCCGCGCGATGGGTGCGGATGCGGTGGAACTCCACACCGGCCGGTACGCCGACGCCCCCACGACCGACGATCAGGATCGCGAATTCAACCAGCTCACCGACGCCAGCCGCTTCGCCGTTGAGGAAGGTCTCGTCCTGCATCTGGGTCACGGCCTGACGTACCGCAACGTCTCGCGGGTCGCGACCATCCCCGGCGTCTGCGAACTCAACATCGGCCACAGCATCGTCGCCCGGGCGATCATGGTCGGATTTGAGCAGGCGGTGCGCGAAATGAAGCGGCTGATCGAATGAAGAATTGAGAATGGTGAATTGTGAAAGAGTCGTTTGGACAGTCCCGCGTGGGTTTCCATCGAGTGGGTGATGGCCTTTCACTATTCACCATTCATCATTCACCATTCCCCACCCGCTCACTAAGATGTCCGCCGCTTTGACTGCGGAATCACGAACGAACGGCCGGAAACATGGCGATTGACTGGGAACCCTTGCGGAGCATCATCGCGGCGAATCAGCGATTTGTGCTGACGAGTCATGTGCGGCCGGATGCGGATGCGCTCGGTTCCGAACTCGGCATGGCGGGTTTGCTGGAACATCTCGGCAAGGACGTGCGGATCGTCAACGCGTCCCCCGTCCCCAGCCGGCTGGCATTTCTCGATCCGGACAAAAAGGTCAAGCAACTCGGCGCGGAGGTCACCGAGGCGCAGGCGCTCGAGACCGATGTCCACATGATCTTGGACACCAGCGCGTGGGGACAGCTCGCCGAAATGGGCCGCGTGTTCAAGCGCACGTCGGCCGTGAAAGTCGTCATCGACCATCACGCCACGGCGGAAGACTTGGGCGCGATCTATTTCAAGGACGTCGAATCTGAAGCGACGGGAGCGCTCGTGTTCCAGGCGGCCGTTGCGCTCGGCATTCCAATCACACCGCAGATCGCGCGGGCGCTGTACTGTGCCATCGCGACCGATACCGGTTGGTTTCGGTTCCCCTCCACGACCGGCGAGACCATGCGGACCATCGGCCGTCTGATGGAATCCGGGGCCGAACCGTGGTCGCTGTATCAGTCGCTTTACGAACAAAACTCGATGGGTCGGATGAAACTTTGCAGCCGTGTGCTGAGCCGGATCAAGCTCGATTGTGGCGGTCGGCTGGCCTCGACTTTCGTTCGCTGGGACGACTATGCTGAGACCGCTTCGGAGCCGGCCGACACGGAAGACCTCGTCAACGAGTGCCTGACGATCGTGGGAACGGTGGCCGCGTTCATTGCCATTGAACAAAGTAACCGCAACATCAAAGTGAGTTTCCGCAGCCGAACGCCGATTGATGTGGCTCAGGTCGCCCAGCAATTCGGCGGCGGAGGCCACAAGCAGGCCGCCGGATCTATCATGCCGGGTCCGCTTGTGGACGCTCAAACCAAGGTGCTCGCCGCGCTGACGACCCTCCTGCAACCGTGACCCGCCCGTGCGATCAGAAGTCTGGATTTCTCCCGAAACCCAACTTCTCCCTCCATCCAAACCAACCATCGAAGTTTCGTTTCATCCGCGAGGTGTGAACATGAGTGAACCCGCATCCAAACCCGCGACAACTCCAAAAGACTTTCCTCGACGGAGTTTTCTGCGCCGGGCGCTGGCTGTCGCAATCGGCGGCGTGACGGGGATCGTCCCCGCGATCGTCGGGCTGGCGTCGTTTCTCAATCCGCTCCGTCCCAAAGTTCAAGCCAAACAGCGTCCGACGGGATCGGATGCCGAGGGGTTCTACAAGGTGACAGCCTTGGATTCACTCACGTCCGGCACGCCGATCAGTTTCCCAATCATTGCCAATCGCAAGGACGCCTGGAACACGTTTCCCGCCGAACCGATTGGTTCGGTCTACATTCAAAAAACTGCTGACGACAAACTGCGCGTCTTCAATGTGACCTGTCCGCATGCCGGTTGTTCGGTGGATTTTCATGCCGACAAGCAGGGATTTCTGTGCCCGTGCCACAACAGCCTGTTTGCGATGGACGGCGTACACAGCGCGTCCAGCCCAAGCGCTCGCGATCTGGATAGCCTCGAATACAAGATCGAGAACGGCGACGTCCTGGTGAAATTCATGAACTTTCGCATCGGCATCAAAGAGAAACACGCGCAATGAAATCTCTCCTCGCCTGGCTGGACGACCGTACCGGCTATCGCAACCTGCTGCACGAAGCGCTCTACGAAAACGTTCCCGGCGGTTCTCGCTGGCGATACGTCTGGGGGAGCACGCTCGTGTTCACGTTCTCGGTGCAGATGATCACCGGGCTGTTCCTGTGGATGGCGTACAGCCCCAGTTCGCAGACCGCATGGGAGAGCGTGTACTATATCCAGAACGAGATGCTGCTCGGGTGGATGCTGCGCGGCATCCACCACTTCACCGCGCAGGCGATGATCGTGCTGCTCGCTCTGCACTTGATGCAGGTGGTGATCGACGGGGCGTACAAAGCGCCGCGCGAAATCAATTTTTGGCTCGGGTTGATCCTGCTCAAAATCGTTCTCGGCTTGTCGCTGACCGGCTATTTGCTGCCGTGGGATCAAAAGGGATACTGGGCCACCAAGGTCGCCACGAACATCGCCGGGATAACGCCGGTGGTTGGCGATCAGGTGCAAAAGCTGGCGGTCGGTGGGATGGACTACGGTCACCACACGCTCACCCGATTCTTCGCCCTCCATGCGGGACTGTTGCCGGCGTTGCTCGTGTTCTTTCTCGTCCTGCACATCTATGTCTTCCGGCGACATGGCATCACCGCCCCCGATGCCGAATGGCGCAGTCAGCATGACACGACGTTCTGGCCGGATCAGGTGTTGAAAGACGGCGTGGCCTGTCTGGCCGTGCTGGCGACGGTGATGTTTTTCGTGCTGCGTCACGGATTCGGATCGCACAGTGGTGCCGAACTCGGAGCACCCGCCGAGCCATCGGAACCGTACTCGGCCGCGCGCCCCGAGTGGTACTTCCTGTTCCTGTTCCAGTTCCTCAAGTACTTCCCGGGCGAATCGGAAATCATCGGAGCGATGGTGATCCCGGGAGCCATCATGGGCTTCCTGTTCCTGATGCCATTCGTCGGCCGCTGGAATCTCGGGCATCGGTTCAACATCCTGTTTCTATTCGCCATTTTCAGTGGCATTGGCTTCCTGACGTACCGGGCTTTGAAAGAAGACCGTGCCGACGCCGGATACCAAGTCGCCGTGAAGGGAGCGGACGCCAGTGCGGAGCGAGTCAAAGAACTCGTCGAACTGAACGGCATCGGTCCCGAAGGGGCGGTCCACTTACTTCGTCGAGACGCATTCACGCAGGGACCGAGACTGTTCGCAAGAAACTGCGGCGTGTGCCACCGGTTCAACGGCCACGACGGGTCCGGCCATGTGCCGACGGAAGTCGCGACCGCCTCCGACCTCGGCAACTTCGGCACGCCCGACTGGATTCGCGAGATGATCACCGACCCGGCTGGCGAAAAGAATTTTGGTGCGACGAAACACGGCTCATGGAATGGCGAACCGCTCGAAGATCGATTCGCCGACGGCGCAATGGCGCAGTGGGCGGCGGAGAACGTGAAGTCCGGACAGATGAAAAAATCTGAGATCGATGCCGTCATCGGATTCCTGATCGTGCAAGCCGGAGCAACTCCAGGCGGCGGACGAAAGGGACTCGACGCGGTCGAGTTCGACATGGAGCAGGCGGGCAAAGAATTCTTCGCGCAGGGTTCGGACGCCGTGACCACCTCCTGCTACGGCTGTCACGAAATGAAAATCGACGATGACTTGTTCAAAGATGGGTCGGACGCCATCGCCGCCGCTCCCGATCTGACCGGATACGGTTCGGGCAAATGGCTCAAGGACTTCATCAAGAATCCCGGCGACAAACGGTTCTACGGCAAGCGGAATGCCATGCCCGCATTCGAATCCAAACTGAGCGACCAGCAACTGGACATGCTCGTCGACTGGCTGCTCCACCGCTGGCAGGAGCCGCAGAAGTGACGGAAGATTTTTAGCCACGGATGAAACACGGATTTGCAACAACCGAGATTTGAGTCGTCTAGTTCGGGCGGACAGAACAGTCCTGATTGACTACGGACCAATTGATTTCGTGTCATCCGTGTTCAATCCGTGTTTCATCCGTGGCTAATTCATTTTGGATTGTGGGTTCTCCGCTCCGTGTTTGATCCGTCGCCCAACCGAGGCCCATTCGGATTCAACTCATGACAGACGAACGATCCTCCGACGAAGCGATTTGTGCCCGAGGCGGCTGGTATCCCGACTTCACGACGCGGCCGAGTGCGCCCGCGATCTGGCAGACCACGGCGTTTGATATTGATGGACTGTCGCAGCTCGAAGCGGTCAGCAGCGGACGCGAGAAGGGGTACATCTACACGCGGGATGGCAATCCCAACCACGAGGCGTTCGCACACGACGTGGCCGTCCTCGAACGAGCCGAAGCCGGATGCGTGGCCGCTTCGGGGATGGGAGCGATGACGGCGGCGCTGTTGGGGCACGTTCAATCCGGCGACCACATCGTGGCCGCGCGCGTGCTGTACGGCCGGACGTCGCAGTTGCTCAACCACCTGCACACCGCGTTCGGCGTCGATGTCACGTACGTCGATGCGATGCAACCGGACGAGGTGCGGAAGGCGATGCGGCCGACGACGAAGTTGTGCATCGTCGAAAGCATTTCCAACCCGACAATGGAAGTAGCCGATCTGCCGCGGCTGGTCGAAGCGGCCGGATCGGTGCCGCTGCTGGTGGACAGCACGTTCGCGACCCCGTGTCTGCTGCGACCGATCGAACACGGAGCGAAGCTGGTGTTCCATTCGGCGTCGAAATATCTGAACGGCCACGGTGACGTGATGCTCGGCGTGGTCGTCGGCTCGCACGAGACGATGCGCCGAGTCCGCGGGTTGGCCAGCCTGTACGGTGTGAACAGCAACCCATTCGAATGCTGGCTGGCGTCGCGCGGTCTGCGCACGTTGCCGCTCCGCATGCGACAGGTCTCCGAAACGGCAATGGAACTCGCCCGGTTCCTCAAGTCACAGCCCGGCATCACCCGCGTGTTCCACCCCGGCCTCGAAGATCACCCCAGCCACGACATCGCGCGCCGGTTGTTGCCGAACGGTTTCGGCGGCATGTTGGCCTTCGATCTGACCGGCGGCAAACCGGCAGTCGAATCGCTGTTCAAAGCACTCGGCCACACGATCCCGTTCGCCCCCACGTTGGCCGACGCCCGCACGACGGTTTCGTACCCAGCCGGCACGTCTCACAAGTTCATCACGGCCGCCGAACGCGCGACACTCGGCATCACCGACGGTTTGGTAAGGCTGTCGGTGGGCTTGGAATCACTGGCCGACTTGAAGCGCGACCTCGGGGCGGCGCTGCGATCGGTCGGTTAATCCAACATGGCCGTAGGGTGGGACCAGCGCAGCGCAGGCCCACCAATCATTCCGTTTCAATTGGTGGGCCTGCGCTCGCTTCGCGAGCTGGTCCCACCCTACTTCCGCAGGAACCAGTCGCGCGTCGTCGAATCGCCTTTGAAGAAGTCGAGCAGCAACCGGCCGACCTTGCGTTGACCGGACGGCGATTGGTGTGTCCCATCGGCCACGAAATCGGCTGGCTCGTAGCTGAAGCCATCGGCCCGTTTCGTTTCGCCGTTGGCCCACAAGTTCGGCCCCCAACTCAACCACGGCGCTTTGACATCTCCCTTTGCCGGGTCGTAATTCAGCACCGGATCACCCTTGAGTTGCTGTTCGATGAGCCACTTCACTGAGAAGCCCGATTCAAAGGCGTACGGTTCGGGATTGAGAGGCGTCGTGGCGTAGCCGCCGTACGTGCGGCTCGACAGGTACGCCAGTTTGCAATTGGGAAACCGTTCGGCGATCACTTGCACAATGCGAACCAATTCGGTTTGCAGTGTCTGAGCATACTTCGGGAAACCCTGAGACGGGCCGGCATCGGCCTGCTTGATCCACACGGCCTGGACTTGCTTGCGAGTCAAATCCGCCGCTTCCAAACGCTGATCGACTGTGGACCAATACTGCGTTCCGCGTCCGTTGTCTTTCGGGTTTTGAATGGCCGCGGCGGTCATGCCGCCTTGCGCCCCGTTCACGAACACGAGCTGTGGATTCTTGGCCGATTCACCGGCCAGTGCCTGCTGAAATCCCTGCGACGATTGCGATGTGTTGCTCATGCCGATCGACAGCAGGACGATTTTTCCCTGCGGATCGGGTTTGCCCGCCGAGTCGAGTGGTTGCACCTGCCGCGCCAGCTTCAGACCGACCGCTTCGTGCGACTCGGGCCGCGTGTTCTTGCCGTCCGGATACAGACCGCCGGAATAGCCGCGATACTCATCCTTGCCCAATTCGGTGAGCGGTTTGAGCGACGACGTGTCGGGCGACACGCGCGATCCGGGTCCACCACCACGCCGGCCACCATCTTCGCCGCGAGCCGGCATCAGCCCGACCAGCGTGTCCTTGCCGTCCTGCTTCCTTGCCATGAACATAACATCCGCCCCGACCTTGAACTCGGCGAGTTGTTCCGCCTGCGTGTTTCCCGACGCGCTGCGAATCTGCGTTCGGTCGGTCAACGTCAGTTCCAGATCCTTGCCATCCACCGTGAGCGTGATCGACCGGCGATCGGCGTCGACTTTCTTGACCTTGCCGCGCTGGGGGCCGTTCCCGTCCGCCGGTGCCGGCATGTTGCCTTCCGCGGGAGCCTCGTCGTGCCTGATCCCCGTCAGCGTGCCACCGTCTCCCGCGCGCACGAAAATGTTGGCCCCTTCTTTGAATCCCTTGAGCCGCTCGACCAGGTTCTTCCCCGTCGCTCCGAGCACCTGCGTTTCTTCGCTCAACTTGAATTCCTGATCCTTCCCGCCAATCGTCACGACGACCGTTCGCTTTTCGACGTCGAGTTTTTTCAACTTGCCGCGCTGGATCTCCTGCGCGGACGCCGTGCCACTCGTGGCCGTCCAGATCGAAATGAATGTCAGCGCCAGAAATGCGGTTCGACGAAACATGATTCAGCCTCCCAGTGAATTCGAGTTTGCGGGGTTGGGTGGTGGCCGTTGCGACGATTAGGATATCGCCCGTGCGGGGAGTCGCAATCCATTGGGAAAATGCGATGTGGTCCGGACCCCCGGGTCCGGACGAAGTCCGTCGCCGCCTGCCGCGTCGGATACAAAATGTCTCGTCCGGACCAAGGGGTCCGGACCACGACCTTTTTGGGGATTACCACGAAGGAGCCACCATGTGCCGTCCAACCTCAACATGTCTTTCCATCCTGCTGGTCACTTGGCTGGCCACCACCAGTCTGGCCGCCGAGGGTTACGAGAAGGAAGTCCGCGTCTCGGACGCCACGCGGCTGGATTGGGTATTTGCCGTGGCAAATCAGAGCGTCGTCGAACCGCCCGCGGATTGGCTGCGCGGCTACGAGTCGTCTCAGCAGCGGTACGAATTGTTTGTGCCTCCCGCACCGCGAGGAAAGAAGGAAGCCCAGCCCGTCGTGCTTTTCATTTCGGCGAGCGACAACCCGGCGGGGTGGGGAAACCTGCAAGCCGTTTGCAAACAGAAGGGCATCCTGTTCGCCAGTCCTTTCGAAGCGGGCAACAACACGCCGCTGCCGCGCCGTGTGCGAATCGTGCTCGACGTGCTGGATGACATCCGGCGGCGATACTCGATTGATCCGGATCGCACATATCTCGCGGGATTCAGCGGCGGCGGACGAGTCGCGTGTGGCATCGCCTTCTCGCTGCCGGAGTTGTTTGGCGGCGTGATGCCGGTCTGTGCAGGAGGCGACTTGCGCGACGAACCGTGGTTGCGGCATCGGTTGATCGACCGGCTGAGCATCGCGTTTGTCACGGGGACGAATGACTTCAATCGGGGCGAAGTGGAACGGTTTCGCGGCGGGATGTTTTCCGAAATCGGCGTGCGTACGAAGGTCACTGTCGTCCCGCAGCTTGGTCACGGGATTCCCGACGCGAAGGTGTTCGGCCCGGTTGTCGATTGGCTCGATGCCGGTGCGGCCGAGCGACGAAAACTCGCGCAGCGTCACCCGGCGAGTCGCATCGCGGGGGAATCGGCTCCGACTCGCGACGAGTGGGCGAAGTCGCTGCTGGCCGAGGGACAGATGCGGATCAAGGATCGAAAGACGTTGCACTCGGGCCTCATGCAACTGCAAGGCGTGATGAATCGCTGGCCCGATCTCCCCACGGCGGACGAAGCGAAAAAGATCTTGCTCGATTTCGAACAGCGTCCCGATCGCTCGTGGGAAGGGGACGACATTGTCGAACAGCGCAAGTATCTGATCGCCCGCGCCCGGGCACTCGACGCGTACGCATCGGGCGACCTGCCGTCGCAGTACGCCAAGCAACGCCCGGACATGCTCGCCGCCGCGATCAAGCTGTGGGAAATGGTGATCGAGGATGGCGAGGACAAGAAAGCCGTGACGGAAGCTCGGCAACGTATTCCGAAGCTCAAGAAGCTGGCCGGCGAGGGCGAATGAGGAGACAAACGAATTGTCGTCCGTCCCGCTCGAGGTCTCCGAACATCTGAAGACGTTTTTAGCCACGGATGAAACACGGATTGAACACGGATGAAGCGAGTTCAGTCAGCCCGCAGTCGATGCAATTCTTTCCTGTCAGGAAAAAACCAGACGACTCGAGCCCTGGCTGTTGCGAATCCGTGTTTGATCCGTGTTTCATCCGTGGCTAATTCAATTTGGATCGCGGAGTTCCCGGACTGGGCTAGAACGCCGCAGCGTGGCGGCCCGCGCGGGGGTCGCCCGCCGATTCGAAGTGACCGGGGCCGATGCGGATCACGCTGGGTGCCCACAACGCGCCGGTTGAGCGTTGGACTTTGTGTCCCATTTGTTCGAGAGCTGTTACGGTCGGCTCATCGGCTTCCGTGTTGATCCGCAGGTCTCCCAGGATCGGTGGCGTCTGGCGGAACGAGCCGAGGTGGTGATTGGTTCCGAAACGAACGGCCTTCAGCGAGTCGGCCGGGGAGAGACCAAAGTCGATCTGGTTCAGCACGGCTTGCAGGGCGGCCTGATCCTGACCGTCTCCACCAGCGACGCTGACGGCCAGCATTGGTTTGTTGTCCTTCAGAACCAGCGTCGGCGTGAGGGTGATTCGCGGTCGCTTTCCAGGCGCGATGCAGTTCGGATGGCCAGCCCACGTGTTGAAACTTTGCAGACGCGATCCCAACCAAATGCCGGTGTCGCCCGCCTGCACGCCGCTCCAGCCGCTGGGCGTCGCGACGACCACATTGCCCCAGCGATCGGCGGTAACACAGGTGGTCGTGTCGCTGACGGGACCGGACAAGCCCTGCCGCTTCTCAGTTTCCGCGAGCAAGGGTCGACCACCGCGCGGATCGCCCGGACGCTGTTCGAGTGAAGCGTGGTGGCGATCAATCAACTTGCGACGCAGTTCGGCGTACGGTCGCGACAACAGCGTTTCGATGGGGACGTCCACGAACGCGGGGTCCGCGTAAAACACATCGCGGTCCGCCAAAGCGAGCTTCATCGATTCAATCGTCACGTGAATTGTCTCGGGCCGGTTGTGGCCGAGCGCCGCGAGGTCGAATCCCTCCAGCAGTCGCAATGTTTGCAACAGGTATGGACCCTGAGTCCACGGACCACATTTGAAAACCGTGTGGCCACGGTAGTCGATCGACAACGGTTCTTCGACGCGGGTCACGTGCGTGGCGAGATCTTCGTAGCGAATCAATCCGTCGTGCTGCTCGCACCAGTCGGCCAGCTCGCGAGCCAGCGGTCCGCGATAGAAATAGTCAGCCGCAAATCGCAGGCCGCGACTGCGATCCGCGCCGCCTCGGCTTTCCGCGGCAATCAATCGGCGGAGCGACCGAGCCAGCAGCGGATGCCATTCGACTTTGGCGCGGTCGAGCAAACGCAACGCCGGGACCGACACATCGGCCAGACGCAGCGTGCCGTAGCGGTCGAGCAATGTGATGCAGGCATCGAAGGCCGCGGGAACTGCGGCGGGAGTGATGCCGTTTGCGGGAATGCCACCGCGCTGCGCGAAGTATTCGCGAGTTGCCAAACGCGGCGCGACACCCTGCCCGGCGAGAACTTCGACAACTTGACGGCGTGCGTCATAGACGAGAATGGGCACTTCGCCGCCGAAGCAGAACCCGCCGGAATCGGTGACACTCAACGCGAGGATTGTCGCCGCCGCCGAATCAGCGGCGTTGCCTCCTTGTTTGAGAATCTCCAACCCGGCCGCCACCGCCTCGGCGCCGCCACCACCGACGGCTCCCTGATTGCCCGTCGCCTGAGAGCCTGGCAGGGCGTCGTCGGCCTCGGCCGGAGAAACCTGCACGACTACGGTTCCGATCACAAACGCGAGAACCCAAGCACACCAAGGTCGGCGCATCGTTCGATCTCCTTTTGGAAGTCGCTTGCAGTTTCCCCGTCGAGAACCATAAATGTCCGGCGAACGATTTGCCAGCGGCTTGGGAAGAATCTGGAAATCGCTTGGCCGACAGTAATTGAATGACATGTAGGACGGCCCTTCCGGGCCGTCGTGATGCCGGAACACAATGGAAATCAAGACGGCCCGGAAGGGCCGTCCTACGAATCGTTATCGCCGCGCAACCAATCTGGAGACCAGCGATGTCATCGACCAAGCGGCCGCTTTCACCTGACGATGTTCTTGGCTTCAAGAACGTCGAGGATGCCCAGATTTCTCCGGACGGGAAGCAGGTGGCGTTTGTCGTCGGCGATTCGTTCAAGCTCGACAGCAAGTGGCCGAAGTCGACGATCTGGGTGGTTGACACCGCGGGGGGCGAAGCGCGGCAGCACACGAACGGGCCGCGAACTGATTCCCATCCGCGCTGGTCGCCCGATGGACGCCGGCTGGCCTTTCTGTCCGATCGATTGAAGGATGGGCAGCGGCAGGTGTTCGTCATCGCTCGCGATGGTGGCGAGGCCACGCCGATCACGAACATTTCCGGATCGATACCCGTTCCGCGCGGGCTGAACGCGCTGCAATGGTCTCCCGATGGAAAGTCCCTCGCCTTCCTGATGCGCGATGCCGATACGGACGAAGAGCGAGCCAAGCGAGAGGCCAAAGACGACGCGATCGCATTCGAGCAGAATCCCAAATTCGTGCGGGTGTGGGTCGTTGATTTGGAGACGAAATCGATCCAATGCGTTTCGCCTGCGGACATGCAAGTCTGGGAGTTCGGCTGGCATCCGAACTCAGGCGAGATGGCGGCGGTCGTTTCGGACCTGCCGTACGAATGGGCGTGGTACACAAACCGATTGGTTCGCTTCGGACTCGGTGGCGCGGCTCAGGCGGTCTGGCAATCCCAGCGACAGGTGGCTCTTCCCACTTGGTCTCCCGACGGAAATCGGATCGCCTTCATATCGTCCAACTGGAGTGATCGTGGTTGCGTGGCGGGTGATGTCTTCGTGGTGGACGCCAGCGGTGGCGAGGCACGGAACATCACGGCCGGTATCGTGGCCAGCCTCGGTTGGATCGAATGGTCGTCGGATGGCAGCAACTTGTTGGCGATCGGCCACGACCGGGGCGGGACGGGGCTTTACCGCATCACCGTTGCGACCGGCGAACGAACTTGCATGTCGTGGGAACAGGCGGCAGTGGCAGAATCCCACTGGCCGCGGTTTTCCACGGCGAGCGATGGGACTTGGGCTGTCGTCCTCGAAGATGCCGACCATCCTCGCGATGTCTGGATCGGTTGCAGCTCGGGGGACTCGTTCGAATGGAAACAGCTCACGCACCTGCACCCGCAAGCGGCCGCGATCGAGATCGGCGAAACGTCAGTCCATCACTGGAAAGGCGCAGACGGCTGGGAGATGCAGGGACTGCTCATCAAGCCGGTTGGTTATCGAACGGGTGAACGATATCCGCTGGTGATGTGGGTTCACGGCGGACCGACCGGCATCAGCGCCTCGCGGTATTACGCGGCCTTGGGTTGGAATCAGCTTCTCGCCGCTGCCGGGTATGCCGTGTTTCTTCCGAACTATCGCGGCTCGACTGGCTGGGGACTGGAGTTTGCCGAAAGCAACCTCGGTGACATGGGTGGCAAAGATTTCGCGGACATGCTGAGCGGCATCGATTCACTGATCGAATCGGGAATTGCCGACCCGCAGCAA
>JACRIH010000096.1 GCA_016235885.1 Planctomycetales bacterium
AGGAGGGTGTCGGAGAGTTCGAGGGCGTAGCGGCGGGTGCGGCGCAGTCGGTCCGCCTGCTCCAGCATCCCCGCGATCCGCCGCTGCTCCGGGAGGGAGGGGAGAGGGAGCGTCGTTCCCTCCAGGTCGTCCCGGTTGATCGCCTCAAAGGTTGACCCCGTGCCGAGCGCGGCAATCTGTGGTTCCGCGTGACGGAGGAAATACAGCAGAAATGCTTGATCTATCTGGTCACCAGCGCGGAGGACGGCAAGGCCGCGCCCGATACAGCAACGCACGCGGGCCACGTTGGTCGGGCCAACGGGCGCGCGGACCGACATCAAGACGTCGCCAGATTCAGCAATGCGAGTGGGTCTGTTGCAGAACACTCGCACGGTCGGATGCACGTCGCCGAAGTCGGCCTTCCCTTGAAAGAACGGAAGGCCGACGCCCACTGAGTTGTACGCTGACGACGGAGGACTCTGTCCCATCAGGACTTCGCACACGTCCCCCAATTGCACCGTCCGCGTCTTCATGCCTTCAGCATCTTGTCCAGCGCCTTGAGCTGCGCTTCCGCGGTCTGTTCCAGCGCCCGCATCCGCTCGAGGGTGACGGCGGGATGCTCGTGGAAGACCTCGTCCTGTTCGAGCTGGCGGTAGCGGCTGGCGGAGAGGTCGTAGTTTTGGGCGACGACTTGCTCCTTCGTGACCCAGAACTGGCGGCCGAGTTGGTTGATCTCCTGTTCCAGCGGCGCGATGCGCGATTGCAGTTCGGCGAGTTCGGCTTCGGCTTGTTCGCGCGCGGCGCGGGCATCGTCGCCATCACGCTCCGCGTGATGAGCCGAGTGCTCGTTCGACGTCTTTCGGGCTTTCGGCTCATCACGCGGAGCGTGATGGCTACTTTCGGCGACGACTTCCTCGAACTTCAGGCGGTGGATCGTGGCGTGGTGCTGCAAGCGGTCGGCTTTGAGCGGGGCGATCTCGCGCTGCAACTCGGCGAGGCGGGCGTCGCGCTTCTTCTGGAACTTCGCATCGTGACGATGCTGCCAGCAGGCGAGCAGGTCGGGGATGTCGTTTTCCGGCACTCGCTGGCGTTTGTCGTCGAGCGAAAAACCGTCGTGCTCCATGTCGTAGAACCAAATCCGCTCGGTGGCCGCTCCCTTCGTACACAGCAGCACGGCGGTCGAGACTCCCGCATACGGCCGGAACACACCGGACGGCATCGAGACCACGCCGTCGAGCCGATGTTCTTCGATCAACTTCTTGCGAACGTCAACGTGTGCGTTGGACGAGCCGAACAACACGCCGTCCGGCACGATCACCGCCGCGCGGCCGCCGTTCTCCAGCAGACGCAGGAAAAGATGCAGAAACAGAATCTCCGTCTTCTTGCATTTGGTCGGCAACGACGGGTTCACGTCGGCCGAGTCGATAGCTCCCTTGAACGGCGGATTCGCCAGCACGATGTCGTAGCCCCGCTCCTCGTTGAAGTTCTTCGAGAGCGTGTCGGCGTAACGAAAGCGCGGTGAGTTCAAACCGTGCAGCATCAGGTTCATGCTGCCGATGCGGAGCATGGTCATGCCCGAATCGTTGTCGAAGCCGGTGAAGCCGTCCGTCTGCGCGAAGTCGTATTCATCGCGCGTCAGCTTGCTGCCGGTCAGTCCGTGCGGCCAGCCTTCTTCGTCAAAGCTCAAGTCGCGCGGATCGGTGTGGCTTTCGAGCAGGTGCTGCCACGCATTGACCAGAAACCCGCACGTCCCGGCGGCCGGATCGCAGACCCGCTCGCCCGGTTTTGGGTCGAGCATTTTCACCATCATGCGGATGACATGGCGCGGTGTCCGAAACTGGCCGTTGGTCCCGGCCGTGTTGAGCTTGCTCAGCAGGTACTCATACAGATCGCCCTGCACGTCCTGGTTCTGAGCGGAGATTTCCAGGCCGTCGATCGCCTTGCAGGCTTCGATCAGCAGGCTGGGCTTGTTGATCTTGAACTCGGCGTTCGCCATCTGTTCGCCAAACGAACCGGCCTTCGCACCGAGGTTCTTCAAGAACGGGAAGACCTTTTCCTTCACCTGCGCGAGCGACTTCTCGGCGGCAAGCTGACTCCAATGCGACCAGCGCAGTTCCTTGTCGAGAAACAACGGCTCGGACTTCTTGCGGCCGAGCCGCGCGGATCGCTCGGCGTCTTGCTCGCGCTCGTCCAATTGCTTGAGGAACAGCAGAAACGAAAGCTGCTCGATGGCATCCAGCGGATTGGACAATCCACCGGACCACAGCTTGTCCCACAGGGCGTCGATCTTCGAGCGAAGTTGCGAATCAGTGAGCATATTTTGGAGTGCGGTGTGGCAGCACCGCTTTAATTTTGCGGCGGAGCCGCTTTCTTTGGATCGGAGGTGTTGGCACTCTCAATGACGAATCGAAAAACAAAAGCGGCTTCGCCGCGAATCCAAAGCGGTGCTGACACACCGCACTCCAAAGTTCAAACGGCCAGCCGTTCTGTCAGTTGAACCAACTCGCGAACTTCATCCGGCGTGAAGAGCCGTTCGACGGCGTTGCGGCCGAAGTTGGTCAGCGGCGGATCGTACAAATCGGCTTCAGACAAACGACATTTGGTGAAAAAAACTTCCTGCACGGCGCGCAGGAAGCGGATTTGGTCGGCGTTGTAGTTGTGGTCGGTGACGTGCGTTTGGAAGCCTCCCGCGACAACCGCTTCATAATCGGGGATCGCCTCCAGATCGAGCACCTGCCGGACGAAGCCGAGGAAGCCCAGCCGGTTGTCGAGGTTTAAGCCGTAAGCCTGCCGCGCGGTTTTGGCGGAAAGCTGAATGTCTCCCTCGGCGAGTTCGTGGTGCAGGACACGCTCCAAATCGACAAGCTGCTCTTCAGTCGGCTGGCCGCCATCACGAAATGTGGTCAGTGCCGGATGCTTGTCGGCAATGCCGACGACTCGCGCTTCGACGCGACGACGGTATTCCTCGACATGCACCGGCTGGCCGGTCGGGCCGATGAGCAAATGCCCCTTGGTCGCGATGAAGTCGGGCAGGTCGATGTTGAGAAACGGATTCTCGATCTCCCGCCGGCGCTTCATTTCCTTGGCCAGATCGTCAATGAGTTGCTTCAACTGCGGCGGCGTGGCCCGCGCCAAATCGTTCGACAGCGCCAGCGTGATCGACGGCTGATAGGCCGGCTTCTGCAACACGTCCTGCGGCAAGCGGCGCACGTCTTTGCCAATTGACTCCAACAGTCTGAGCATCGGCTGCGGTAACTCGGTTGCCGTGGGCGACAGCATGAGGATCATCAGGTTGAGCCGCTCGACCTTGTGCGTGAAGGTTTCAGCCGCGATGTCCACATCGGGGACAAATCGCAACAGCGGCGCGACCTTCAGCCGCAGGAAGTCGAGCTGGTCTTGTTCCAGATGCGACCAGAAGCCGTCAGCCCACGCGGACGCGACTTCGGCCCAGAGTTTACGGATCGAAAACGATTCGGTCGGGACTCGGCCAAGCATCGCGCGACAATCGCCAATCGCCTGTTGATGCGCGATGCCATCGCGGTCGCCAAGCGTGACATCCAGAATGTCGAGCCGCGTATTGAACAACTTCACGAGCAACGGCAGTTCGGCCTCAATCGGCTCGTCGGCCTGTTTTCCGAAATCGTTTTGCCAGAAATCAACAATCAGGAATTCGGTTTTCTCACCGTTCGGCAGACGGTCGAAGTAGCGGCAGGCTTCCTGATTGCGAGTCCCTCGGCCAACCATCTGCCACAGTTTGATCCGCGACTGCACCGGCTTCATGAAGACGAGGTTGACGACTTCCGGCACATCAATGCCGGTGTCGAGCATGTCCACCGACACGGCAAAACGCGGCTTGTCCTGCTTCTTGAACTTGGTGATCAGCCCATCGCCATACGGCCCATCGTGAACTCGTTCGACGCCGTGGTGGATGACCTGCAACATCCCGACGTGCTGCGGATACATCTCTTCAAAGACATCGCGAATCCGCTCGGCGTGTTTCTTGGTCATGGCGAAGACGATGGTCTTGCCGGGCAGATTGCCGCCACGGTCTTTGATGGACACCTCCATGACCTCCTCCCACTGCCGCCGGAGCGTGTCTTCGTTGGAGACGATCACTTCAATGTCGGTGCCGGAATAGTCGAGCGCATCCGGGTCGATACCGCCGGCGACGAGCGCGTTGCGATCCTCTTCGCTGAGGTCGGCCCCTTGGATGCCATCGCGTTGAAAGCCGGTCTGCGCCTGATACAGCCGGAAATCGACGAGCCGCTTCTCGGCCACGGCCGTTTGGTAGGTGTAGAGAAATGTCGGCGTCTGATCGTGGCAGCCGAAGACTTGAAACGTGTCGCGACCGATGAAGTCCGCAGGCGTCGCGGTCAGGCCGACCATCCGCGCGTCGAAGTATTCGATGACCTCGGTGAATCGGTTGAAGATCGAACGGTGAGCCTCATCGAAGACGATCAGGTCAAAAAAGCCAGGACTGAATTGCTCGAAGCAACGTCCCATCGTCTGCTGCGTGGCGACGTACAGCCGCACGCCTTTGTCGATGCTGGCGGTGCGAATGCGGACGCGCGGTTCGTTCGGCAGGCAGGTCTTGAAGCCGTCTTCCAAGGCTTGCTTAACCAGTTCATCGCGATCAGCCAGAAACAGAATCTTTTGTGCCCACGAGCTGCGCATAAACACGTCGATCAATCCCATCGTCGTCCGCGTCTTGCCGGTTCCCGTGGCCATGACCAACAAGGCGCGGCGTCTGCCGGTGGTGAATGCCTCGGCCACGCGGCGGATTGCTTCGTGCTGATAGGCTCGGTCCACGATCGCGTTGTTGATCGCCGTGTCGGCGAGCGACTGTCGGTTCTCGCGGATGAACTTCAAGCGTTCGAGATCGTCAGGCGTGAAGAAGTTCGCAACCTCACGCGGATGCGACAGCCCGACCTCCCAGAAGAAGTGATTGAGTCCATTCGACATGAACCCGAACGGAGCGAAGCACTGATTCCGCGCGATCTCGGCGACGTATTGCCGAAGCTGCTCTTCGCCTTCGCGCGGATCGCGTGCCGTGCGTTTCGCTTCCACAACGGCCAGCACATTGCCGGTACCTTCATAAAGGCAGTAATCGGTGAAGCCATTCCAAGGCGTCGGGTCATAGCCTTCGACGGGCACCTCGAACCGGACGCGCGTGCGGTCGCTCAGCTTCCAATCCGCCTTCGCCAATTGCGGGTTGATGAGCGCGGCTCGCGTTTGTGCTTCGTTCAAGTCCATAGGTTGTGCGATGCGCTGCGATTACCCGCAATCGTCGAGGTCAACAATTCTCCGTGATCTTACCGCGAGACTGCCTGAGGACAAATCAACCCGGCAAACTCTAAGTCGCACCCGGCGGTAAGCACTTGGTTTTGAACAAACGCGACGGGTGACTCGCCATAGGGCGAGTCGAGGTACGAGACTCAACATGACCATTGCCCGAAACGGTGGGTCTCGGCGATCGACCCATCCTGCGAACTCTACCCTTCCGGGTCGTCGATCAACTGCTGCAATCGATCCGCATGTTCGGGCAGCAGACGTGGCAGCCACGCGGCGTCGATCAAGCCGACATCGAGCAGATCACGAAGGTGAGTACGGTCCTTGTCTCGAAACGAATTCAATTTCATGCGCACGAGCGCTTCCAACGAGAGGACTGCGTAATCATCGGCCGATACCGATTCGCTGACGTCCGCCGAGAGGGCCGGGTAAGTCGGATGAGCTGCTTGGCAGATTTCGGACAGTGGAGTTGCTTAGTTTGACTGGGGTAACAGGGCCTCGAAGGCGACCGGACAGAGGTAGTCGAGGGCAGAGTGTCGGCGTTCGGTGTTGTAGTACGCGAGGTAGCTGGCGATTTCG
>JACRIH010000095.1 GCA_016235885.1 Planctomycetales bacterium
GTCCCACACCTTCACCGTCTGATCCCGGCTTGCCGACGCCAGCCGTTTCCCATCCGCGCTAAACGCCACGCTATTGACCCAGTTGGTGTGCCCTTTCAACGTGAGCGTCTCCTGACCGCTCGTGGCGTCCCACACCTTCACCGTCCCATCGCGGCTTGCCGACGCCAGCCGTTTCCCATCCGCGCTAAACGCCACGCTATTGACCCAGTCGGTGTGCCCTTTCAACGTGAGCGCCTCCTGACCGCTCATGGCGTCCCACACCTTCACCGTCCCATCGTGGCTTGCCGACGCCAGCCGTTTCCCATCCGCGCTAAACGCCACGCTCAAGGCGAAGCTCTCGCGTGTCACCTTTATGTCGAGAAGATGCGAATTACAGAGACGATTCCAGTAATACCATTCGAAGCCGCGCAGGTCAGCGTTGAGAGTTTCAGGAGAATACCGGCCCAACAATTCCCGCGTTGCACCCACCCGATTAGCGTCCCAGGCACTCTGGGCTAGGTTCAAGTGCGCGGCATACATGTGTCGGCGTGCCTCGTCGGCTTTGGCATCGGCACGCAGTTTCTCCGTTCGCTCCCGTTCAACAGCGGCCAATGCCTCCGCAGTTTTCGTATCAGCCCGAATCTTTTCTCTCCGTTCGCGCTCGGCGTTCGCTAACGCCTCGTCAGTTTTGGCGTCGGCACGCTCTTTCTGCTTTCGTTCTGCGACAGCGTTCTCGTCAGCCCGAATCTTCTGCGCGAGGAAATCTTTCGCGCGCGCAGCAGCCTCCAACCAGAAGAATGAAGACACGGCGATGCCGGTCAGCAGAATGACGACAACCGCTGTGCTCAAAGACGCGACGGCTGGGTTGCGGTGGCACCAGCGCCAGGCTCGTTCGGTACGGCTGACGGGGCGGGCTTGGATGGGATGGCCGGTGAGCCAGCGGTGGAGGTCGGCGGCGAGGGCGGCGGCGGACTGGTAGCGGCGGGCGGGGTCTTTCTCCAGGCACTTCAGGCAGATCGTCTCGACATCGCGGGGCAGGCGCGCGTCCAGTTTTCGCAAGGCGGGCGGCTCTTCGGAAAGAATCTGCACGATCAGCATTTGACGCTGGCCGCGGAATGGCAGTTCGCCGGTCAGCAGACGGAACAGGATCACGCCCAGCGAGTACACGTCGCTGCGGCGGTCGGCGTGATGCGCCTCGCCGCGTGCTTGCTCCGGCGGCATGTACGCCGGGGTGCCGAGGATTGCGCCCTCGATCGTCATCGTGATTTCGCCCGCATCGCGCTTGGCGAGGCCGAAGTCGGTGATGAAGGGGTTGAGGGTTGATGGTTTAGGGTTGAGGGTGGGAGGCAGCGATGACTTGTCAGTGACGGATGGTGATGGGAGTGTCTTGCCCTCAACACTCAACCCTTCACCCTCAACCCGCGCCACCAAGATGTTCTGCGGCTTGAGGTCGCGATGCACGACGCCCGCTTCATGCGCGTGATGCAGTGCCTCGGCGATCGTCGCACACAGTTCGACCGATTCGCGAACTGTGAGCGGATGAGCTTGAATCCATTCGTCGAGACTGGCTCCGTCGATGAAGTCGCTGGCGATGTAGATGCGGCCGTCCTCACGCCCGACTTCGTGGACCGAGACGATGTTCGGATGCCGCACCTGCGCGGCGGCTCGTGCTTCACGTAGAAATTGTTCGGCGTCCGCTTCGGTCAGTCGCTCCTTCCGAGGAATCTTGATCGCCACGATGCGGTCGAGTTCCGTGTCGCGTGCCTTCCAGACGGCTCCGAAGGCTCCCTGGCCCTGGCAGTGCAACAACTCAAAGTGTCCCAGCGTGCGAATCTCCGGGACGACTGTGCTCTCGATGTCTTTCGCCAGATTGAAACTACTGCCGCACGACGGACACGAGATGTCATTCGACGGATCGTCGTTGACCATCTCAATCGGATTGTGGCAGTGCGGACAACGAATCTGCATGATGGCTGCAACGCTAAGATATCCCACACCGTGAAGCAATCGTCGGACACTTCTATGCTTCACACCGCGTCGTAACTCCACGGCTTGCGTAGTTCGCGATTAAGCCAGCGGTTGGCTTCGTCGTCGCTGACGAATTGTTCGGTTTGCGGATTCCACTGCAGCTTGCGGCCGAGGCGGAGGGAGATGACTCCGAGATGGCAAACGGTCGCCGAGCGGTGGCCGATTTCAGCTTCGCAAACCGGCGGCTTGCGCGAGCGGACGCAGTCGAAGAGGTTGCCCATGTGGTCGTTGCTCTCGTAGAGCCGGGTCGCATTCGACGGCAGCGGCGTGGTGAGGAATTCGGGATCGCTGGCTTCGATCTGGCCGCGCGTCACCCAAATCCAACCGTCGGAACCTTCGAATTTCACGCCGTGCTGCTGGCCTTTCGCATCCAGCACTGCGCCGTTCCAGGAGTTGGCGGGCGTGCTGTGACAGGAATGTGTGACGCCGTTGGCGTAGGTGTATTCGACGGCGTATTCGCTGAAGGCCGTGAAGCCGCCGGGAATCATTTCGACTTTTGGCTTGGCTTCGACAGAGACCGGACCGCTGCGATCCAGGCCGATGCCCCACAGCGCGATGTCGTTGTGATGCGCACCCCAGTCGGTCATCGTGCCGCCGGAATACTCCCACCAATATCGGAACGTGACGTGCGTGCGTTCGGGGACGTAATCGACTTCGGGTGTCGGACCCAGCCAAAAGTTCCAATCGAATCCTGCGGGAGGCGTCGCCGATTTGAATGGCCCTTCGCGCCGGCCACTCGGCAGCCAGACAGAGACGTGCTTCAGCTTGCCGATCCGTCCGTTGCGAACGAGTTCGCAGGCCAGACAAAAACTCTTGTCGCTCCGTTGCTGACTGCCCGTCTGCAAAATCTGCCCCGTCTCTTTGACGGTTTTGACCAGGCGCTGGCCTTCACCGATGGTCAGTGTCAACGGCTTCTCGCAGTACACATCCTTCTTGGATCGCAGCGCGGCCAGCGAGACCAGCGTGTGCCAATGATCCACGGTGCCGCAGACCACGACTTGAATGTCATCGCGATCCATCACGTTGCGGAAGTCTTTGTAGGCAGTCGCGTCGGGCCACATCTTCTTCGCTTCGGCGATCTGGTTGTCATCGACATCGCACACCGCCACGATGCGACCGAATCGCGAGGCGTTCTTCGCATCGCCGCGCCCCATGCCACCACAACCGACCAGCGCGACCGCCGGTTGATCGTCGGCCGCTGAGGCCATGGTCGCGCCCTGCACCAATTCGTCCAGATACCAGCCTGGCAGCGATGTCGCGGCAGCAGCGGCGGCGGCGGTTTTCAAAAAGTGTCGTCGGTTGGTCAGCATGGTTGGGCCTCCCTATGCAGTTAAGGAACAGGGTCAAGATGGCTTCAATTATCTTACTCCCCTCTCCCCTTTGCCTTTGGGGAGAGGGGGACTGGAAATCGTGAAGTTATTTTGCCGCCGCCGCGGACTTCAGATTCTCGTCGAAGAACTCCAGCGTGCGTGCGAGTGTTCGCTGAAGTTCACGGCCACCCCAGCCGTGGTTGGCTCCGACGAGAATCTCGGCACGAGCGGGGACGCCGGCTTGGGTGAGAGATTCGATCATGCGGTACGTCTGCGTGTGCGGGACGAGTGGATCGCGAGTCCCCTGAAAGAACAGAATCGGAGCGTCTCCCTTGGTGACGTAGGTGATCGGTGAGGCCTGCTTGTTCGCTTCCGGTTTGTCCTGCGGCGTGCCTCCGACGAAGTCTTTCAGCAACGGCTTGCTGACTTCCGGGATATCGTCGGCGAGAAAATCCGTCGGGCCGAAATACGACACCACGGCACCAACCTGGCTCGGCTGATCCTGCCAGCCACCGGTCCCTTCGAGTCCATCGTCCTTGCCCATCACCCCGAGCATTAGCGACAAATGTGCTCCCGCAGAGAAACCGATCGCTCCGATCCGTTGGGGGTCGATGCCGTACTTCTCCGCGTTCGCCCGCAGATACCGCACGGCACATTTCGCGTCTTCGACCTGCGCCGGAAACGTGTGTTTGGGACAGAACCGATAACCAATAGTGGCCGACACGTAACCGTGTTCGGCGAACAACCATGTCAGATTGTCGTGCCCGTCCTTGTTGCCAGCTCGCCAGGCTCCGCCATGAATGACCACGATGCACGGAGCCGGTTGTTTGGTCTCCTTGGGCCGTGACACGTTGAGCTTTAGCTCCTCGTCGCCCCCTTTGCCGTAGACAACGTTCCGTTCAAAGCTCACTGATTCCGGAACCTTGCCAGGCAGTTGCTGAGCACGCACATTCGTCGCCATGAGCACGACGCCGATAGCACAGATGACTCGCAGATGCATGTTCGTTCCTTCTGGTGAAAACAGATGCTGGTCGTGTTCACGCCCCATCGTAAAATCGTATCAGTCGCCAGAGAGCGGGTCGAGGAACGAGACTGATCGGACCATACACGGCAAGCATGGATAATCACTGTCTGACAGCGCATAATGCGACGCCAATCCAATGCATGATCGCGACTTCCCGCAGTTCCGGCATTTCTTGAACGACACCTTGAGGCCCATCTGATGTCAGAATCCGCAGCCATTTCTTCCGAGCGGCTCAGCGAGAACGATGTTCAGGCAATCGACGAATTGCGGGAGGTTTACGCCCGACTGAAAAAGGAACTCGGCCGTGTCATCGTCGGACAGCACGATGTCATCGAGCGGTTGGCGATTTGTTTGTTTGCTCGCGGTCACGGATTGCTGATGGGAGTTCCGGGGCTGGCCAAGACACTGCTCGTCAGCAAGCTGGCCGAAACGATGTCGCTGAAATTCAGCCGCATTCAGTTCACCCCCGACCTGATGCCGATGGACATCACCGGCACCGACATCCTGCAAGACGGTGCGAGCGGCCAGCGCGAGTTTCAATTCGTGCATGGTCCGATCTTCGCGAACATCGTGCTGGCCGACGAAATCAATCGCGCCCCGCCGAAGACGCAAGCGGCGATGCTCGAAGCGATGCAGGAAAACAAAGTGACGGTGATCGGCAAACCATTTCGCCTCGATGCACCGTTCCTCGTTCTGGCCACGCAAAACCCGGTCGAACAGGAAGGAACGTACCCGTTGCCGGAAGCACAGCTCGACCGGTTCATGTTCCTGATCGAACTGGATTATCCAAACGAAGACGAAGAAATTCGCATCGCGCGCACGACAACCGGCGACGACCTGCCGGAGCTGACTCATCTGCTGCACGCGGAGGACATCATCCGGCACCAGCAACTTGTGCGGCGAGTTCCTGTGCCAGATCACATCTATTCGTTCGCCGCGAAGCTCGTGCGGAAGACTCGCCCAAATGGTGCGACCGCGCCGGCCTGGCTCAAGCCCCTCGTCGCCTGGGGAGCCGGACCGCGAGCGGTGCAGAACTTGATTCTCGGCGCGAAGGCTCGCGCGGCGTTGCTCGGTAGCTACATGGTCCGGCTGGAAGACATTCAAGAAGTCGCCGTCCCCGTTTTGACTCACCGCGTCATCACGACGTTTGCCGCTCAGGCCGAAGGGATCGACGCCAAGAAGATCGTGCGACGGCTGATGGAGGAGACGACTTCGGAGGCGTAGCGGATTTGGTTGCCTGACTCTCCGAGTCGGGCCATTCCTGTTGAATCCGCCCCGACTCGGAAAGTCAGGCCACGGAGTTCTTGATGTTTCCCGATCGACGTCCCCGCAGCTTTCTGGACTCGCAAGTCTTGTCGCGACTGGCGGCCGTGCCGTTGTTTTCCCGGCGGCCAATGCAGGGGAGTGTGTCGGGACGGCATCCGAGTCCGCATCGCGGGTCGAGCGTGGAATTCGCCGAGTATCGAAAGTATGTCCCCGGCGACGATCTGCGACGGCTCGATTGGCGGGCGTTCGGGAGGTCGGATCGGTATTACGTGAAGGAGTTCGAGGCCGACACGAATCTGCGGTGCTGCATCGTTCTGGATACCAGCGGCTCGATGGATTTCGGTTCGACCGGAATCACAAAAATCGAATACGCCCGCAAGCTGGCGGGATCGTTGGGCTATCTCGCGATTCAACAGGGCGACGCAATCGGAGTGTCGTGCGTCGCGAAGGGGATCGTCCGCAGCCTGCCTCCCAAACGGAATCCGGCTCACTTGATGAACTTCTTCGACATCCTCGAACAATCACGGCCGCACGGTGAAACGCAACTCGTCTCGGTGCTGCACGAACTCTCGGAGACAATTCGACAGCGAGCGTTGATCGTCATCCTCTCGGACATGTTCGTCGAACCGGACTTGCTGCGCGGATGCTTCCGGCATCTCCATTTTCGGAAACACGATATTGCCGTGTTTCATTTGCTCGACCCGCAGGAACTGGGCTTCACGTTCCGGCGACCGATGCGGTTCCTCGACATGGAAGGAGGACCGTCCGTGTTCGCCGAGCCGAATGACATCGCGGACCGCTACCACAAGGCGTTGCAAACGTATCTCGATGACCTGCGGAGCGTCGTCCTCGAATCGGCCATCGACTATCACCGCGTGTCGCTCGACGAAAACTACGAACAGGTTCTGATGCGGTTTCTCGTGGGGCGAACGCGCGGCAAGGGCTGAGCGGAAGATTCTGACCCGAGGAGATTGCGCGGAGGCGTTTGAGCGGAGAAGGTTGAGTGCATGAGTCGAACGTTGATTGAACGTATTTGGTTTCTACCGCGAAGCGGTTGCGTCTCACAGCCCAGGGTTGCCGCGAAGCGGCTACCCTGGGACCGTAAACGGCGATGACATTTCTACCCTGAATCTACCCTGAAAGGGTTGCGTCACATTCGGAATCGTCAACCATGTCTCAATCCCTCTCAAACGTCATTGTCCACCTCGTGTTCTCCACAAAAGACCGACTTCCGCACCTCAACGATCAAAACATCCGGGAACAAATGCACGCGGAACTGGGAGGCACGTCGAAGACGCTTAACTGTCCACCAATCATCGTCGGTGGCGTGGAAGACCACATCCACCTCCTGGCTCGTCAGTCACGAACAATCACGTTGTCCGATTGGGTGAAGGAACTGAAACGTGTGACGTCAATTTGGATCAAGGACAAGAGCCAGCAGTTCAATACATTCGCGTGGCAATCCGGGTACGTGGCGTTTTCCGTCAGCCAATCGCAGTTGAGCAAAGTCATTCAATACATTCAGCAACAAGAGGAGCATCATCGGAAAACCGATTTCAAAACGGAGTTTCGAGCATTCCTAAACCGGCACGAGATCGAGTACGACGAGTGGTATGTTTGGGATTGAGGTTAAGCGCCGGATCGTCGCCGGGTGACACAACCCCGTTGGGGTAGAGGGCCGTTTTGTATCCGTACCCCAGGGTAGCCGCTGCGCGGCAACCCTGGGCTGTGAGACATAACCGCTTCGCGGTATTCAACAAAAGTTTTGCGGTATTCACTCCATGAGTTTCCTCCAACCACTCCTGCTCGCGGCACTGCCACTCATCGCCCTGCCGATCGTCATTCATCTCATCAACCAGCGGCGGTATCAGACGATTCGCTGGGCGGCGATGATGTTCCTGCTGGCCGCCAACCGCATGTCGCGCGGTTACGCGAAGCTGCGGCAGTGGCTCATTCTGGCGTTCCGCACGCTGGCCATCGCGGGTTTAATCTTCGCGATCAGCCGGCCGCTGGCGAGCGGCTGGCTCGGTCTGACTGCCGGCGGACGCGCGGATACGACAATCATTCTGCTCGACCGCTCCCCCAGCATGCGGCAGCAAGGCCAGGGGACCGTCGTCTCGAAGCTCGAAGCCGGACGGCAGCAGTTGGCGCGGACATTGAACATGCTCGGCTCGGCCCGATGGGTGTTGATCGAGAGCACGTCCCATGTGCCCCGAGAAATTGAATCGCCGGACGCATTGTTGCACCTCCCGTCCGCCGAACCAACCAGCGCGAGTGCCGATCTCCCCGCGATGCTGCAAGCGGCTCGCGATTACATCCAGGCGAACAAGTCGGGACGAACCGAGATTTGGATTTGCTCGGACATCCGCCAGAACGACTGGAACGCCGAAAGCGGTCGCTGGCAGACGCTGCGTGATGCGTTCCTCGAATTCTCGCAGGGGATCCGGTTTCATTTGCTGGCGTATCCTGACGTGGCGACCGGCAACGTGTCGGTGCGAGTGACCAACGTCAGGCGGCTACAAACCAGCGACAGCGCGGAATTGCTCGTGTCGCTCAAGCTGACGCAAGAAGGCGCGGACACCAACCCGACGCGTGAGCGAGGGAGTGAAAGCGACACTCCCTCGCTCACGCGTCGGGTTAGTATTCCGGTCACAATCGAGATCGAAGGGGCTCGCTCGGAGGTCATGGTCGAAATGACCGGCGCGACGATCGAGCTGAAGGATCACCGCATCCCGCTCGAACGGACGCGCGAGCGGGGCTGGGGAAAGGTCTCAATTCCCGCCGATTCGAACGCGGCCGACAACGATTTCTTTTTTGTCTTCGATCAGCCGGCACAACGGCAGACGATTATCGTCAGTGACGACGCTCAAGCGGTTCGGCCGTTGCAACTCGCGGCCGCGATCTCACCCGATCCGGCGCTCCGCTGCTCGGCGGAAATCATCTCGCTCGAACAACTGCCGACGGTGGAATGGGACAAGGTCGCACTCTTGATGTGGCAAGCCACTTTGCCCGACGGCGACGCGGCTCGGTCGGTCCAGGAGTTTATCGACCGAGGCGGCCAGGTCGTCTTCTTCCCACCGCGAGCGCCCGGCAACGGCGAATTCCTCGGCGCACGTTGGCAGGAGTGGACCGAGGAAACATCCGAGATCGCTATTGAAACGTGGCGCGGCGATCAGGACTTGCTGGCGAATACGCAGAGCGGAGCGGCGTTGCCGGTCGGACAGTTGCAGGTCCGCAGGCACTGCGGCATCGTCGGCGAAGTGACTCCGCTTGCAATCTTGAAGGGCGGCCAACCGCTGGTCGCCCGTGTGACGACAAATCGTGGCGGTGTCTATCTCTGTGCGACGACTCCGGCGACCGGCGATTCATCATTCGCGACAAGCGGTGTCGTGCTGTACGTCTTCGTCCAGCGCGCACTGGCAGTCGGCGCGTCGGTCCTCGGCAACACGCGGCAACTCGTCGCCGGAGACGTATCCGAACAACCCGCTGCCTGGCAGCAAGTGGCCGGACCCGCCGAAGCGATTTCGACCGACTACGCGTTTCATGGCGGTATCTACTCGGCCACCGAAAAACTTCTGGCCGTGAACCGTGCGGCGAACGAAGATCAATCGCCGGTCCTGGCCGATCACCGGTTGGCCGATCTGTTCAAAGGACTCGACTTCGCCCGCGTCGATGATCGCGCCGGCAGCTTGGGCGCGTTGATTCAAGAAATCTGGCGGCTGTTCCTGATCGCCATGATGTTGGCCCTCGTCGTCGAAGCCGCGTTGTGCCTACCGAAGAAAGTGGCTCATACCACAGGAGTGTCCGGGTGAACGCAACTCGCACTCTCACATTCTTGTGGACTCCGTGGTCGGCCGCCGCGTCGGTCCTGATCCTGATCGTGACGGCCACATTGTGCTTCGTTGCGTGGCGACGAAGCGGATTTGCCCGGTCGCAAGGACTGCTGGAGATTCTGCGACTGTTCTCCGTTGGGTTGTCGGTGTTGATGTTCAATCAGCCGGAATGGATCGAAGAATTCCGGCCGGACGAAAAGCCGACGGTTGCCGTGCTGTGGGATGCTTCGACGAGCATGGAAACTCGCGACGTTTCTGTGGGTGGTCTGCCGGGTTCCGCGATGACGACTCGGCGCGAAGCGATCGCGGCCCTGACCGAGGCACCGGCGTGGGACAAATTGCACGAGCGGATGAATGTCGTCATCCAACCGATCGCGGCGCCGGAACCGGGACGCGGCAGCGATCTGCATGATCCGCTGGCACAGGCTCCCGAGAAGTTCAAGAACCTGCTCGGCATGGTGTTGGCGTCGGATGGCGATTGGAACGAAGGTCAGCCGCCGGTGCAGGCGGCGGCCAAGCTGCGGCTGAAAGGCGTGCCGGTTTTCGCTGTTTCGGTCGGAAGTGCCACGCGGTTGCCGGATGTCGAATTGCTGAGCCTCGACGCGCCGACATTCGGAATCACGGGGAAGTCGGTGCGGATTCCGTTCACGGTCGACAGTTCGTTACCGCGCGAGTACGCCACGACGGTGACGCTGAAAACTTCCGAGGGGGAAGACGTCACGAAGGAGATTCGCATCGCACCGATGAGCCGCACGAGCGATTCGATCACCTGGAAGCCGAAAGCGACCGGTGATTTCACACTGACTCTCGACGTGCCGAAGCACAGCGACGAAACGTTGATCGACAACAACCGGCTGACCGCGCCGATCGCGATCCGCGAGGAAAAACTGCGAGTGCTGGTTGTCGAATCGTACCCGCGCTGGGAGTACCGGTATCTCCGCAACGCCCTGTCTCGCGATCCCGGCGTGGACGTTGCATGCCTGCTGTTCCAACCGGGGCTGAGCAAAGTTGGCGGCGGAAACAAAGACTACATCAAACAGTTTCCGGACGGACTGGACGAACTGTCGAAGTTCGATGTCGTGTTTCTCGGTGACGTCGGCCTCGATGACGGCCAACTGACGATCGAACAATGCCGGTTGCTCAAAGGGTTGGTCGAGCATCAAGCCAGCGGACTCGTGTTCATGCCCGGCTGGCAGGGGCGGCAGTTGTCATTGCTCGACACGGACCTGGGCGATCTCTGCCCGGTGTTGATGGACGCCGGGCAGCCGGGGGGCTGGGGTTCGCGCACGCCGGGGCATTTCGAGCTGACCGAAATCGGTCGCCGCAGCCTGCTCACCAAACTGGCCGACACGCAGGACGACAACATGGAAGTGTGGGAAGATTTGCCCGGCTTCCAATGGTACGCGCCGGTCGTGCGCGCCAAAGCGGGGAGCGAAGTGCTGGCCGTTCACAAAGACATGACCAACGAGCATGGCCGGTTGCCGCTGCTCGTGACGCGCACATTCGGTGCGGGCAAGGTGCTCTTCATGGGAACCGACGGTGCGTGGCGCTGGCGCAAGGGAGTCGAAGACAAGTATCACTATCGATTTTGGGGACAGGTCGTGCGGTGGATGGCGTATCAACGAAACATGGCCAAGGGCGAAACCATGCGGTTGTATTACGCCCCCGATCAACCGCAGATGCGGCAGACACTCGCGTTGCATGCCAA
>JACRIH010000084.1 GCA_016235885.1 Planctomycetales bacterium
CGCGCCGCCGCCGCCACCCGCGTTCGGTTTGGAACAGCCGCACGACCACGCGGCAAACATGGCCGCGATGGCAAACGATACGTGGATGGTTGGACAGCAACGAGTCATGCGAAACCTCCGGACTACTAATGTTTGATTTCTTTGAACACCGCGAAGATTTTGAGCCACGGATGGAACACTGATGAAACACGGATTTGAAGCCTCCGCGATTTGAGTCGTCTGGTTCTGACTCGCAGGATGGTTCTTGTTGACTTCAGATGTACTGCTGTCGTGTCATCCGTGTTTCATCAGTGTTCCATCCGTGGCTGACTTGTCTTTTGATTTCTGAGTTTCCCATGCCGGGTTTTCCGTGGCACTAGTTGTAGGGAATCGCGCAGCCGCGTTGCAGGGTTTCTCGGGGCGTGGGTTGTTTTCCGGCGAGCAGCGATTCGACCGCCTCGGTCGCGAAATGTTTTTCGACTTCGGCGGCGGACAGGTTGTCGTCGAAGGCACCCATGTAGGCGATGCGGCGTTCGGCGTCCAGCACGAACAGGTGGGGTGTGACGGTGGCACCATAGGATCGGGCGGTCGCCTGCGAGGCGTCTTTCAGATACGGAAAGCCCAGGTTTTGTTCGCGAGCGCGGGTCTGCATTTTTCCAAGCTCTTCGTCAACTCCCTCGCCGACGTTAATCGCGACGCATTCCACGCCACGGGCCTTGAACTTGGCGTGAAAGTCGCGGAACCGCGGTTCGTACGCCTTCGCGACCGGACAGCGATTGCAGGTAAAAACGACGACGAGGATTTTGGCTTCGCGGTATTCCGCGAGCGAGTGGTTGCGACCATCAATGCCCGGCAGCTTCTCGAAACTCGGTGCCGCTTTGCCAATGCGAACGACCTTGTTGAACTTGGCCGGCGGCGCGCTGCGCGGTTCGTCGGCGAGGAGGCTGGACGCCAGTCCAACGACCAGCAAGGCAGCGCAGATTCTGTACGCGGAAACGAATGAAACATCTTCGGCGAGCCGGAGGGCGTAAGCCCCCGGACAGAGCGGAACGCGGCTTAGTCCGGGGGCTAACGCCCTCCGGCTCGCCAGAACACACGGCGCGAGGGATGTCGAAGTCGTGGACACGGTGGATTCCTTCTCGCGGTCACTGCGAGGTCGATTCGGGTTCTTCGGCTGCGGGTTTTGCGTCCGGGTTGACGAGCATGGCATTGGCCCGTTTCACCTGCGGAGCCAGTTCGCGATTGCCGCTGTAAAGTTTGACGATGCTCTCCCACAACTTGCGTGCTTCGAGCACCTCCCCCTTCTTGTGGTACAGGTCGTCGGCACGACTCAGGGCGGAATCGACCAGTTGTCGGCGGTCGCTGAGGTTGCCCCCTTCGCGAATCTTCGCCATCTGGCGGCGAGCCAGATTCACGTACGGTCGGGATTTCGCGTCGTCCTTGAGCAGTTGCACCATGCTCTCGTACTTTTCGAGAGCCGTCACAAGGTCACCAAAGATCTCGTACCGGCGTGCTCCGACGTACAGTCGTTCCGGCTCCGGCAAATTCTCGCGGCCGAAGCGGGCGTTGTTTTCGATCACCTTCTCGGTCTTCGCCATCTCGATTTCATCGAGGTATCCCTGCGCCTGGTTGGCGAACTGGCCCTGCGGAAACCTCTGGAGATACGGTTGCAAGTAGCGGTCGCGCGCCTCGACCCATTTGTAATCGCGATCCTCGCGTCGCTCGGCCTGAGCCGCTTCGGCCATCAACGCGGCACCGCGGTCGAACAGTTTCTGTTCGCTGATCGGCCACACGGCCCACGTCACCAGCCCGGCGAGAGCCACAAGGCACCCCAGCAGGAACCACGTCTGCTCGAAGAACGGAACATTTTTCCGCTTCTTTTTCTTCTTGTTTCCGAACAGTCCCTTGACGGCCACCGTGTCTTGCGTGACCTGCAACATGGTCGGAGTGCCGGCCAACGCATGGGCGGCCACGGTGTCACCGCGCGCGACTTTCTCTTCGACTTCGGTGAGCGCTTGCAGCACGGCGAGCGCATCGTGCGGACGCTTGTCCGGATTCTTTTCAAGGAGCTGGCCGATGAGGATTTCCAGCCAGATCGGGCAGTCGGTGGCGAACTGCCTCACCTTGGGCGGCATCTCGTCGAGTTGTTTGTAAAACACCTGGATCGGTTGTTCGCTGACGAACGGCGGTCGGCCGGTGAGCAACTCGAACAACATGCAGCCGAGCGCGTACAGATCGACTTTGTGCGACACCGGCGGGAACCCGCGAATCTGCTCGGGGGCCATGTAGAAAAACGTTCCCATCGTTTTTCCCGTGGCGGTGAGCCGCGATTCGTCGAGGTCGTGAGCCAATCCGAAATCGGTCAGTTTGAGATCGCCCGACTTGGTCAACAGCAGATTGGCCGGCTTGAGGTCACGGTGAATGATGCCCGCTTCGTGCGCGTGAGCGAGCGCTTCGCAGACCTGCTTCGCGTAGCGAATCGTCTCTTCCCACGAGAAGTGTCCCTTTTTCTTGAGCAAGCCCGACAGCGAGCCGCCCACGACGATTTCCATCGCGATGAACCGCCGCCCCTCGTGTTTGCCGCCTCCGTAGCAGTGGACGATGTGCTTGTGTTTGAGCTTTTTCAGCACGACCAATTCGCGGTCGAAACGGGCCGTGAGGACATCGTCATCCGCGACGGTTTCGGAGAGCAATTTGAGCGCGACCATCTGGCCGGTCTTGGCATACTTGGCGCGGTACACCACACCCATGCCTCCCGCGCCGAGAAGATCGGCCAACTCGAAAGGACCGACCTGGTCACCAGTTTTCGCCATCGATTCCCCCTGCAAGGCCCGCAAGACGACGGGCAGTATATTCTTCGCGCAGCCCAGATTGATACCGTGTTCGGCTCCGAATGAGTCGTTTAACCGCGCCCCAACGGAGAGCGCGAGTCGCCCCAAAATTCGCTGCTAGTTGGGTCGCGGTTAACTTAACACTACTGCGCACGATTGTTCGTAGTCCCGGCTTTAGCCGGCTCGCGGATTCCGCCAAAAGGCGGGACTACAAACGAAGGTTCGCTGTCGTGTTAAGTGCAGCGAAGATGCAATGTGGCCGAGTCGCTCCACGACTCGGCGGCCGGGTCACGGAGTGACCCGCCCACAAAAGCGAGCCAAGAGCAGAATCTGAGAACAACTCTCCCGGATCAGCGTTCGGAATTCGGCAGCGACTGCCGATGAGCGGATGGACGGTGAAAAACTGTGCGAATTGGAGGCAGGATTGCGTTTAGCGGTCTTGACCCTTTGTGGAAATATCCGGTATCAACCCGCCGCACTTCTCTCACGTCTCGAAGTTTCTGCGTTTTCAGCAGTTTTGAAGGATCAGTTTGGACCCTTCGCGTTGGCAGCAGGCTGACGCGGTGGATTCGGTCGGACGCCTCGGTAAAAATCGCCGCGGCCTTCGATGACTGACAACTCAGTCTCAACTCGAATCACGAATCGCGCAAAGGATTGCACTATGATTCGGTCGTCTCGGCAGCTCTCCCGCAGCAACACACAGACAACCCAGAAACGGAATCAGCAGTTCAAGGAGGAACTTGCCTTGGGTAAGGGAACGAGTCTCAGTGGCTTGGCAGCCGGCGGCGTGCTGGCGGCATGGATGTGCTGGCAGGGGGTGGGATTCACCGCCGATCCGGACCAGGTTTCGCCGCGCAATGCGAACGCGACGACGACCGGGTCCAGTCAGCCGCGAACCGCTCGCGAATTCCTTAACGTGGGGAAGACGCAATTCCAGCAGGGTCGCTATGGCGACGCGGCCGACTCGCTCGAATCCGCGCTGGCCGCTTCCGGCGACTTGTCGGACACCGAGCGTCGGCAGTTAAGCGACCTGTTGCCGAAAGCCCGCGCCAAACGGAATGACCTGCCGGCGACGGACTCGATCACCGCTCGAGGCCAATCGGCCGACGCGCGGTCTGCGGGCCAGGTTGCGAACCGCGTTCCGGGCAACGATCGCCAGGCGGCCCTCAAGATCATGGCCGAAGCCAAGGCCGCTGCGGCACAGGGTGATCTCGACACCGCCGCGAAGCTGGCCCTCAAGGCCAAGTCGCTGCCCGTGAAGTGGAACCCCGCCGAGGAATCGCCCACGAGATTCCTGCAATCGCTGTCGGCCAGCCAGAATCAGAAGCCGTCTGCCAGTCGCACCGAAGTGGCCACCAAAGCGAAGGCCCCGGCGGCAGAATCGAATACTCGTCCCGACCAGCGCAAGGCCATCGCGACGCAATGGCTTTCCGAAGGGCGACGTGCGATGAAGGAAGGTCAGTACGAAGAAGCCGAACAACTCGCTCAAAAGGCGGCCGGCTTGCAGGTGTCCTACCGCTTGCTCGAAGACTCGCCGGAAAAACTACTGGAAGACGTGCGCGAATCGCGACTGGCTGTCGTGTTAAAGACGCCGAAGAAGACGACCACGAACCCGGTGGCGGTGGCCGCCAACGGTCGCAGTGGCGCGGCGGTTGGAACGGATGCGGTGCGGGATCGTGCGAACGTCCTGATGCGGCAGGCACAACTGGCCCATCAGAATGGGAACTCGGCCGAGGCGCTGCGTTTGGCCACTGGTGCGGCGGATCTGGAACGCTCCGGTCTGGTGCAATACCGCTACGGCGAAGAGCGTCCGTCCGATTTCGTCAAGCAACTCAAGTCGTCATCCAAGGGGAACAACCCGGTCGTGACCCAAGTGGCCGCGAAACCGAACATCCGCATTTCACCGGCGGGAGAGAGCCCGAACGAAGAGCCGTTGGCGACGACCGAAGCGTTGGAGCAGCGGCTGGAAAACACGGCCGTCGCGACCGAGCAAATCGCGTCGGACCCGAAGGCGTTGTCTCAGGAACTTCTGCGTGAGGCGCGGGCCGACTTGAAGGCCGGCCGGACCGACGAAGCACGGCAGAAGACGATTCAGGCCAATCAGCTTGACGTGGCTTACTCGCTGTTCGATGAACGTCCGGAGCACGTCCTGGCGGATATCGACCGGGTGACCGGTCAGACGTCGACGATCGCCCGCAAGCCGCCCGTCCAGCCGGAAGCTCCGCGCTCCAGCGAGCCGCGGATTGTCGACCGCCAAGTAGCTGCGAAACCCAAGCCGGCTTCGCCCGACAAGCAGAAGGCGTTGCAATTGCTCCAACAGGCCCGAGCGGAAATGCAGGACGGTCGCGTGGACGAAGCCCGCACCAAACTGGAGCAGGCTCGCGAAATGAAGGTGGCCTACGGCTTGTTCGACGACCGTCCGGAACTGGCCCTCGCCGATCTGGAACGATTGAGCAAGACGAAGAACATCGCCAAGGCTCCGGCCAAGGACTCGCAACCGCAGGTGAGCAAGTCCGAGGCGCGAAGAATCCCGGACTCCGTGGTGGAAGAACCGGTGGTGGTCACGGCTTCATCGAACACCGTGTCCGAATCCCAACCGGAGCAGCTACCGGAGGACATCCGCAAGCCGCGAAGCACAGCCGCCGCATCCAGCAAGCCGGCACCGCGCGGAACGGCCGGAGATACGGCTCGGGCACAGCAACTCCTCAAAGAAGCACGCGCCGCGCTGGCCGCGGGCAAGCCCAACGAAGCCCGCGCGAAAGCGACGGCCGCGCGGGCGCTGAACACGACGTTTGGTCTGTTGGACGATCAGCCTGAGCTGGTCCTGGCAGACATCGAGAAGCAGGACCAAACTCCGTTGGTTCGCAGAACCGCCGTCGCGAAGGTGATTCCGAACGGAGAGACACAGGCGACCGGGGAACCTCAATCAGTCACGACTTCCGAACCCAAGCCGATCGGCAGCTCTGCGGAAGCCGAACAACTTTTGAAGGCGGCGCGGACCGCGCTGGCCGCGGGCAAGGTGGCGGAAGCCAAAGCCAAGGTCGATGCGGCCCGCAAGCTGGAGGTCGCGTACGGCCTGTTTGATGACCATCCCGATCTCGTCGCGATGGAGATCGACAAGCGTGAGCAGTTTGCCGGGAAGGCAAAGCCGGCCGGGCAACCGGTGGCGAACAGCAGTGCCAAGCCGGCGAAGTCATCGCCTCCGGAACTCGCCAAGGCCAAACAATGGTTGAGCGAAGCTCGACAGGCGTTGAAGGCAGGCAATCTCGAAGCCGCCCAAGCCAAAGTCGATGCGGCGTATTTGCTGAATGTGTCCTACGGACTGTTGGATGACCGGCCGGAACTCGTGCTGGCGGACATCGAAAAGGCGGCGAAGACCGCGAACATCGCCAGCAACGACGCGCCGTCGAAGACGACGGACGACGCGATGCCGAACGAAACGGAAGCGACCGAACCGTCCGTGGCCGAAGCGGACCGCGGCATTGCCGACCCGGATGTTGTACCAGCGGGGAATCGCGCGGCCGACCTGGCGGTGATTCATCCCGAAGGCGAATCGGTCGGCGATCTGTTCAGCCTGGGATTGAAATCGCTGCGCTCCGGCCAGCGAGACAAGGCGTACGAATATTTTCTGCGAGCACACCAGTCGGGTCAGCAACTCGACCGGTTCCGAACTCAGCAGTTGCAGGATTTTCTTGTGACGCTGTCGCCGAAGAATTCGCGGAAGGTCAAACAGGCGTCGGGTGAAGTACCGGGTCTCGAACCGGTCGACATGGAACCGCGGCCGATCGACATCGTCGCCGATCAGCAGGCGGCGATGCTCGACAAACTTCGCACCGAAGTGTTGAACACCACGTTCAAGGCGGAAAAGCTCGCAGCCACGAATCCGACCGCGGCGTACAAGCTGCTGGACGAGGCGCTGGCCGGCATCGAGAATTCCGACGTGGGCAAGGAAGTCGCCACGCCGCTCGTACGGTCTCTGCAACGGTCTCGCGAGGAAATCGAAGCGCAAGCCAAGGTGACCGCTCCCAAGCGAGAACTGTCGGCCCGCAACGCCGAGGTGAAGGATCGGATCAAGCTGGAGGAACAGACGAAGCTCCGCATTGGTCAGGACCTGGCCGACAAAGTTGAACAGTTCAACGAACTGATGGATCAGCGCCGGTTTGCGGAAGCCGAGGTGCTGGCCAAGCAGGCGAAGGAACTCGACCCGGAGAACCCCACGGTCGTGATCATGGAATGGAAGGCCAAGTTTGCTCGTCGGGATGCGTCGAACCAGGATTTGCGAAGCCGGAAAGAGGAAGGTTTCTGGAAGGGACTGGATGATGTCGAGCAATCCAATGTCATCCCGACGAACATTGACGGCGGCCTTTCGATGCCGGATGCCAAGAAGTGGAATGAACTCACGAAGAATCGACTGAAATATGGCCAACCGGACAACCGCACTCGGACTGGCGAGGAACTCCGGATCGAGAAGAGTCTGAACCGCGAAGTCTCACTGCACTTCGAGAACGCTTCGCTCCAACAGGTCGTCAACCATCTGGTCACCCTGGCGGGCGTGAATGTCGTGCTGGATGGCGCGGGGTTGGACGATGCGGGAGTCACCACGGACACGCTCGTGTCAATCAACGTGGACGGCATCCGCATGAAGAGCGCGCTGAACCTGCTTCTCGAACCGTTGCGGTTGGGATACACGATCAAGGACGAGGTGCTCAAGATCACCAGTCACTCACGGCGTCGCGGCGACATGGTGCTCACCACGTACACGGTTGCGGATTTGGTGATTCCACTGCCATCGGCGAACGCCACGCCCGGCATGGGAGTTCCCTTTGGACAAACGCAGTCCACGGGAATGAATGGGGCGGGCTTGAACGGCGGACAGATGAATATGTCGTCGATCGGTGGTTTGCAACGTCCGGCCAATCAGGCGTTCGCCCAGGTGAGCGACCGTGGTGGCTCGATGTCGCAAGGCAGTCGCAATACGTTTGGTGCGCCACCGAATTCCTCGGGTAGTCTGTCTGGTGGTGGCGTCCAAGCCGACTTCCAACCCTTGATGGATCTGATCACGGCCACCGTGCAGCCGGATTCGTGGGATACGGTCGGCGGCGAAGGGACGATGAGTCAGTTCGACCAGACGCTCAGCCTGATCATTCGTCAGACCGCGGCCGTTCACGATGAAATCGCCGACCTGCTGGGCCAACTGCGTCGACTGCAAGACTTGCAGGTGACGATCGAAGTCCGGTTCCTCACAATCGACGACAACTTCTTCGAACGGATCGGTGTCGATTTCGACTTCAATGTGCAGAGCGGGATTCCCGACACGCTGCCGGCCACGTTCGGCCAATTCCTGCCACCCAACGGGACCGGGACGACGTTCACGACCCAGCAACAGGCTCAAGCTCAAGCTCAAGGTGGCCAGGCTGCACAGGCGGGACAGGCGAGTAGTGGCGCATTCACACAGCAACCGCCGCGTGATCTGACCAATCGGACTCGCTATCTGCCGAACACAGTGGCCGGGTTGGAACCAATCAGCGGACAACCGGTGTTCACGAATTCGTTGGACATCCCCTTCCGCAACGGTTCGTTCCCCTTGGGAATTCCGACCTTTGGCGGTGCTCAAAATGCGCCGGAGGCCGGTTTGTCGGTGGGCCTGGCGATTCTCAACGACATTGAAACATTCCTCTTGATCACGGCCGCTCAGGGTGACACCCGGACCAATATCATGCAGGCTCCCAAGGTGACGTTGTTCAATGGTCAATTCGCATCACTGACGTCGGGCATCCAACAGAACTTCGTCACCAGCGTCACACCGACGGTGGGTCTGGGAACGGTCGGTCTGCAGCCCCAGATTACCACGCTGCTCGACGGCGTGACGATGAGCGTCACGGCGGTGATCTCCGCCGACCGGCGCTATGTACGACTGGGTGTTTCTCCACAATTCACGGGGCTGAACGGCTTTGATACGTTCACCTTCCAGGGCGGTACGGGGCAGGGACAGCAGGGACAGGCGGGACAGCAGGGCGGTCAGCAAGGCGGCCAGCAAGGTGGTCAGCAGGGTGGCCAGTTCGGCATCGGTGGTATCGGTGGTCAGGCTCAGCAAGGTCAGGTGCAGCAGATCGCCCCCACCGTCACGATTCAACTTCCACGGCAGAGCATCATGACGGTGCAAACCACGGTCAGTGTGCCGGACGGCGGCACCGTGTTGCTGGGTGGTGTGAAGCGGCTGGCCGAAGGACGCAACATGCTCGGCGTACCGATTCTCAACAAGATCCCGTACATCAGCCGCCTGTTTAAGAATACCGGTGTCGGACGCGAAACACGCAGCATCATGCTGATGGTCACGCCCCGGATCATCATCCAGGAAGAAGAGGAGCAATTGCTGGGCATCCCGTTGTAACCACTCCACCGTCGCCTCGGGTCCATCACTTTTGGGTGGACTGAGCTCGGCGGTGCGCCGCGATCTGCGGATGAGAATCGTCGTGTTGAAGTGGAAGGTTGTCGATCCTCTCTTTCCCCTGACCACCCGGCTGCCAGCCCCCCTGACAGTCGGGTGGTTCTTTTTTGGGTGCATCGCAAGGTGAAGCGGGCAAAGTGCAAAGTGTTGCCCTAAGTGGTCCGCCAACTTTGGATTGATGAGTTGTGTCACTCTGTGGGATGAAGCTTGATTGACGAGCAAATTCTCATTCAAGGAGTGACTCATGGGCAAGGAAGCCAAGTTTGTCGTTCGACTGTCGGTCAACGAGCGGTTGTTTTTGAATGGTTTGGTGGCGGAGACTAGAACGGCGAAAGAGCGGGCGCTGCGATCTCGGCTCTTTTTGAAGGCGGATGCGGATGGTCCGTGTTGGACCGACTTGCATATTGCCGACGCCTTTGACATCAGCACTTTGAAAGTGGCTCGGTTAAGAAAACGCTGCGTGCTGGAAGGGCTGGAGGCGGCGTTGTGTCAGCGACCGCAGGGGGTCAGAAAGCCGCGTAAGCTGGACGGAGCCGGCGAAGCACGGCGGGTGGTCTTGGTCTGCGGACAGCCTCCGTCGGGTCGCAGTCAGTGGACTCTGCAATTGCTGGCGGACAAGCTGGTGGAGTTGAAGGTCGTCGATGAGATCACCGACGAAACCGTGCGGAAGACGCTGGTCACGGCCCGACGCACGGCCAAAGACTACGCCGAAGCGATTCGCTATCTGGTGGACGAATTGCCTCCCGATGCGGAGAAGATTGTTTTGGTGCAAGACAACCTCAACACCCACAAGCCTGCGTCGCTCTACCAAGCCTTCCCTCCCGAAGAGGCACGCCGCCTGATCGACAAACTGGAGATCCACGACACCCGCAAGCAGGGGAGTTGGCTGCTGTGTTGAATCGAACACAGTGGCGGAAAGCGTCGAGACGAACAAGAAGTCCGAGTCAACTGGCAATTCACGACCGACGATGCTCGAATCAAGCTCAAACGGCTCTACCCAGTCCTTGAGCCCATCATTTCAAAGTTGGTGGACCACCAGCCGCTCAAGCCCAAAATCGAGACTTGAAGACGCACTAGGATTCCGCACAGCCATCACAATCAACCTGAACCTGTTCGTCACGGCGTAGCGCGGCAAGTGGGAAGCGGTCGAGTTGGTGGAAGTTGACAATGAATCGGACTCGCTTTTTCGGTGGAGAATTGTTGAATTCGCAAAATAATTGGCTGGGTTTACTCGCAGTATGCGCACTAGACTGTGGGGAGTCGCCAATTTCGCGCCGAGTTGGGGACCAAGGATTGTGCAGACCAGAAGGATTGCAGGGGATCAAACGAGCATGGATTCGCATTCCTGAGTTGTTGCCTAAGCCTTTAAGAGGGCAAGTTCATGCGGTGGCGAGATTGGCTGAGTCCATTTCGATTGTTTTCACACGGCCCAGATTCCGCGGTCGAGGGGGATTCCAAGGTAGCTCATCGACTGAGCGAGGGGGATCCGTCGGAGACCTTCAACGAGCCGACGATTGCGTATCAGGCCAAGGTCGCCGATGTCGACATTACCACCCAACACAGCATTTCGCCGCGAGGCGCAGACACCTTATTCCAAGAAACCGATTCGAAGCGAGCAAACCAACTGGTCCAGAAGTCCGAGCTTCTGACTCTGGTGGACTCCGCGTTGAACAGTGAGAGGACCCTTGTTGGTTCGCTCGAACCCCCTGCAACCACGGACAATTTGCCGCGCAAGGTGGACCCGATACTCCGGGAGGCAGATTCAGAGGGGGCTGACAAATCGGTTCAGACGAGCCAGCCTCTGACGCTGGCGGACTCCGAGTCGAATAGCGAGAGAACGTTCGTTGGGCCGTTCGTTCAACCCGCGGCCAAGGTGGCATCGCCCTCCACGGCATCGACGCTGGAGGGCGTGTTCGTGCCGGGTTATGACATCTTGGCTGAGCTTGGTCGCGGCGGGATGGGCGTCGTCTACAAGGCGCGGCACCAGAAGTTACAACGGTTGGTTGCGCTGAAAATGATTCTGGCGGGCGCTCACGCGGGGGCGGCCGGACTGGCGAGATTCCGTGCCGAGGCGGAAGCTGTTGCGCACTTGCAGCATGCCAACATCGTGCAGCTTTTTGAAATCGGCGAGCACGAAGGCCGTCCGTTTTTCTCTCTGGAGTTGGTGGAAGGAGGCAGCCTCGACCAACGCTTGCGCGAGGTGCCGCCGCCACCTCGCGGCGCTGCCCACGTGATGGAGATATTGGCCCGGGCCATTGAGTTTGCACACCGGCATGGAATCGTCCATCGCGATCTCAAGCCCGCAAACATTCTGCTGGCTTCGATCGGCAGTCAGTCCACCGTCATTCGCAAGGAACAACTTTCGAGTGATTCATCGGGCGGAGACCATTGGTCACGAACTTGCATTCCCAAGATCACGGATTTTGGTCTGGCCAAGCGGGTGGACGACAACTCGGCGGGACAAACTCATACGGGCACGATTCTCGGCACTCCCAGTTACATGTCGCCGGAACAGGCTGGCGGCAAGGTTCACGAAATCGGTCCGGCGTCCGACATCTATTCGTTGGGCGTGATTCTGTACGAGATGCTTACCGGCCGACCGCCGTTCAAGGCCAGCAATCCGATCGACCTGATTCATCAGGTCATCGACCAGGAACCGGTGCCTCCCAGTCAACTTGAACCCCGCGTTCCGCTCGACTTGGAAACCATTTGCTTGAAGTGCCTGCAAAAGGAACCGGCGCGGCGCTATTTGCGTGCCGAGGAATTTGCCGACGATCTGCGTCGTTATCTTCAACATGAGCCAGTTCTCGCGCGGCCGGTTTCGACTTGGGAGCGGGCCTGGAAGTGGGGCAAGCGCCGGCCCATGACGGTCGCACTGTTGGGTGTCAGCGTGGCCGCGATTATGAGTTTGGTACTACTCAACATTTGGAAAAACATCTCTCTGCAAGAGTGACTGGACATCGCGCTGACCGAAGAACGGCAAGGTCGGCTGCGAGTGCAGGAGGCGAATGAGGGGCGCCGTCGGTCACAGGTTCAGAATGAAGGACAGATGCTGTTCGACAGTGCCCGAGTTGCAGTCGCTGCCAGCGACTGGCCGACAGCCCGTCTTGATCTGACCAAAGCATTGACTGTGATCCGCAAGGAATCGCAGCTCGACGGTTTGAAAAAACCGGCGGAAGCTCTTCTGGCACAGGTCGAACAGGAGTTGAAGCAGGTCGAATTGAAGCGGAAAGCCGAGGCGGAGCAGCAAGCCTCGCAGGCACAGTTCGTGAAATTCGCAGACCTGCGTGACGAAGCACAGTTTTTGGGAAGCCTCTACACGGGAACGGATTTGGCGGCCACACTCAAAGCATCGCGTTCCGCAGTGTACGCGGCGTTGGATGTCTACGGCGTGTCCGTCAAGGAGGACGTCAAGCCGGCACTTAATGAACACCTCAGTGAGGCTCAGAAGGCTGAGATCGTTGCCGATTGGTACCAGCTCTTTTTGATTCTGGCCGAGACCGAAGCACGGTCGGCAGGCGAACAGAAGTCGCCGGAGCAGGCAGAGCATTTGAAAGATGCGTTGCAGTTGCTCGACCAGGCACTGCGGTTTGGACCACCGTCGAGGGCGTATCACCTGCGGCGGGCGCGTTACCTCGGTCGTCTCGACGACGCGGCGGGAGCGGCCGAAGCGGAACAGATGGCC
>JACRIH010000085.1 GCA_016235885.1 Planctomycetales bacterium
GCCGGCGCTGCGCTGGTCCCACCCTACGGGCTGGTGTTTCAGCCCGTCTTCCCGAGCGACTCGCTCGCGGTGAACCACGCAGTCCGAATCTGCCGATTGCGAGCAGACGACGCTGGGAACCGGCGGGATTACTTGTTCCGAATCCGCCAATGGTGTCGCCTTGTGCGGACGTGACGCACCTGTGGTCCGTCGATCATGCTCGCCTTTCGACAACCAAGCGTTTCTCAATGTCAGCGCGGGCGCGGGTGATGTTGCAAGAATTTCCCAGCGCGTGTTGCTTTTCGGAACTATGGTTGACGAAGCAGGCTGTGCCAAGCGGGACGGTCTGCGGCCCACCGCTGACGATTCCGTCACGGCGATTCCGAACAACTCGACCCGATCGGGCGAGAGGACTCAACCATGCGTTCACCGTTTTCGCCAGCGATCGCGTTGATGAATCGCCTGACTTTCCCGCGAAAGTTCGCGCTCATCGGCTTGTTCTTCGCCATCCCGTTGGGACTGGTCATGTACTTTCTCATCGGCGAGATGAACAACGGAATCGAGTTTGCGAACAAGGAGGTTCTCGGCACCGAGTATCTGCGACCTGTGATCCGGCTCATTGGATCGTTGCAACTGCACCGTGGGCGGTCATACGCCCTGGCGCAAACCGAGGGGAACGACAAGGAGCTGGCACGCATCGCCGCTCAGATTGACGAGGACATCCGGGCGGTGGACGTCGTGGACCGCAAGCTCGGTGGATTGTTGCGGACGACCGACCAGTGGACGGCGATCAAAGGCAAATGCCGTTTGAACCTGTCCGGCTCCAGCACGAAGTCGTCTGCGGATCAATTCGAACTTCAGACGGGACTGATTGCCGACGCGATGGCACTCATGGCACAGGCTGGGGACCAATCCAACCTGATCCTCGATCCCGATTTGGACACGTATTATCTGATGGAAACTGTCGTCAACCGCCTGGTCTTGCTGACCGAACGAGTGGGGCAAGCTCGAGCGCACGCGACAGCGACTGCCGCAACTCATTCCGATTCGGAATTCGAAAAGCTCAGACTCAGCAATCTGGCCAGTTTGATTCGCGCGACGCAGGCCGCGATCACCCGCAACTACGACGTTGCATTTCGTGAAACCCGCGACCTGCAACTCGAATCGCAATTGGAACCGGCCCTGAAGGAAAACATCGCATCGACAACGCGGTTTCTCGAACTGCTCGAACACCGGACGATGACCGGTTTTGTCCGCCCGCCCGACGACTACTGGTCAGAGGGGACCGTGGCCGTTCAGGCGAATCTCAAGTTGTACGACGAAACTTCATTCGCGCTCGAAGCATTGTTGCAGGCACGCATTCAACGCTTCGCGCGCAACAAACAGCTTGTCGGAGCGGTGACACTGCCCTGTGTGTTGATGGGTCTGTATCTATTCGTTGGGTTTTACCGCGCCATCATGGGAACGGTGTTGAAACTCGAAGAGGCTTCGCAGCGCATGTTGCACGGCGACATGGAAAGCGATGAGCCGCTGCTCGATTCGCACGATGAACTGGCTTACGTGACGCGGGCCTTCGGGGCGTTGACCAATCGGCTGCGTGCCGACTGTACGGCGCTGAAAGAAAGTGAAGAGCGGACACGGTTGATCATCGACACCGCCCTGGATGCTGTGGTGACGATGGATGCGAATGGCTTGATTACAGGCTGGAACTCGCAGGCAGAAGCCACTTTCGGCTGGTCGCGATCCGAAGTGACCGGCCGAACACTGGCAGATGTCATTGTCGCACCCGCGTCTCGTGCCGCGCACAGTCAAGAGCTCCAGCGGCTGCTGGACACGGGAGAAACTACCGCGCTGAATCGGCGAGTCGAAGTGACCGCGCTGCATCGTGATGGACACGAATTCGAAGTCGAGCTCACGGTCTGTCTGGCACGGGTTCGCAACACACATGTCTTCAGCGCCTTTCTCCGTGACATTACGGACCGCAAGAAAACTGAGGCCGAGCGGCAGCAGGCCCGGGAAGCGGCCGAATCGGCCAACCGGGCGAAGAGCGATTTTCTGGCGAACATGAGCCACGAAATCCGCACGCCGATGAACGGCATCCTGGGCATGACCGAATTGGCGCTCGATACCGAACTCAGCCGGGAGCAGCGCGAGTACCTCGAACTGGTCAAGTATTCGGCGAATTCGTTGTTGACCGTGATCAACGACATCCTGGATTTCTCAAAGATCGAGGCGGGCAAGCTGCTGCTCGATCCGGTTCCGTTCGACCTTGCGGATTGCGTGGCCGACACGATGAAGACGCTGGGTGTGCGTGCTCAACAGAAGGGCTTGGAGCTGATCCAGCACGTCCACCCGGAGGTCCCGGTTTCGGTTGTGGGGGACTCGGCCCGCGTGCGCCAGGTGCTCGTGAATCTGGTGGGCAATGCGCTCAAGTTCACAGAGCAGGGCGAAGTGCTGGTTCGCGTCCAGCCGGAATCCCGGACGGAAGAGGAAATCGTCCTGCATTTCAGCGTCGCCGACACGGGCATCGGAATTCCGCCGGAGAAGGTGAAGTCCATCTTCAACGCCTTCGAGCAGGCGGATGGCTCGATCACACGCAAATACGGGGGGACGGGACTCGGCTTGTCGATCTCGTCGCAGTTGATTGCATTGATGGGGGGCCGAATTTGGGTCGAGAGCGAAGCGGGTCGGGGGAGTACGTTTCATTTCACGGTTCGCTGCGGCATTCATCACGGCAGCCTGGCCGACAATGAACGAACCAGCCTTGGCAGCCTCCGCGATTTGCCGGTCCTGATCGTGGACGACAACACCACCAATCGGCGCATCCTGGAACTGGTCACAACCAACTGGCACATGAAGCCGACACTGGCTGAGAGTGGTCCTCAAGCACTCCAATTGCTGGACGTGGCTCTGGAACGTGACGAACCGTTCGCCCTCGTGCTGCTCGATGCCCAGATGCCGGGAATGGATGGATTCACCCTGGCGGAAAACATCAAGCGGCGCGTCGAGATGTCCAAAGTGACAATCATGATGCTGTCGTCAGCCGGCCAACTTGGCGATGCTCAGCGCTGTCGCGCGTTGGGACTGGCCGCCTACCTGACGAAGCCCGTCAAGCAATCCGAGCTGCTGGATGCGATCATGTTGACCATGAATCCCGTGGCGGAAGTTGTCGAACCCAGGGGGGGCTTGGCCACCACGACCAAGGAGCCCCCCGCGTGCGAAGTCCACGGCTGGCGCATCTTGCTGGCCGAAGACAATCTGGTGAATCAACGTGTCGCCGTCCGGACCCTCGAAAAGATGGGGCACTCGGTGGCCGTGGTACCGAACGGCAGGGAAGCAATCACCGCGCTGGGGCGAGAACGATTTGATTTGGTGGTGATGGACGTGCAGATGCCAGTCATGGATGGCCTGGAAGCCACGCGGGCCATTCGCCAGCAAGAGCAGACGACGGGTGGTCACCTGCCGATCATCGCGATGACGGCCCACGCGATGACAGGAAACAAGGAACAGTGTTTGGACGCGGGCATGGATGCGTACGCTTCCAAGCCCATTCAGCCGAAGGAGCTGGGCGAAACGATTACACAGGTCATGGCCCGGTTTGGACGCAGTTCGACAAATGAGCCCGCGTTGTCGAGCGCTGCCGGTGAATCCCGTAGCCCAGGCCCTTGTGGCCTGAACGACTCGCACCACATGACGAATCATCCGAGTCACAAGGGATCGGGCGACAGCACTCAACCCGCCGACCGAGGGTCGTCGGACATCGTCGACATGAAAGCCCTGCTGGAACGGCTCGGAGGCGACCCGGACCTGCTGATCGAAATTGTGGGGATCTACCTGGAAGACGGCCCGCGACTGCTGGAGGACATGCGTCAGGCGATCGCGCGGCACGATGGACAGTCGCTCGCCAATGCGGCTCATCAATACAAGGGGACCGCGCTGAATCTGAGTGCCGAACCGGCGGCGGGTGTGGCTGCACAGCTTGAACAAATTGGACGGTCGTCCAACTTGGACGGCGTCGAAGAAGTCTTGGAGCACCTGGAGCAGGAAGCGGCTGCCCTAAAGTCGGCCCTCGTCCGACTCGAACCGACAGGAGTTGCCACATGAAAGTTTTGCTGGCTGAAGACGACCTGCTGTCCCGCCGCATTCTGGAATCCCAGTTGCGTCGTTGGGATCTGGATGTGGTGACCGCCGTCGATGGATTGGAGGCGGACCGAATTCTCGCCGAGCCGGACGCCCCGCGATTGGCGATCATCGATTGGATGATGCCCGGTCTCGATGGCCCCGAGGTCTGCCGCCGGATTCGAGCTCGCGGGACGGAGCCGTATACCTACGTCCTGCTGCTCACGTCCAAATCTGACAAGCAGGACGTGGTCGGTGGGTTGGACGCGGGGGCGGACGATTACATTGTCAAGCCGTTCGACCCGCAGGAACTGCGAGTCCGCTTGCGTGCCGGTGAGCGAATTCTCGACTTGCAGACGCAACTCATCCTGGCCCGCGAGCAAATGCGCGATCTGGCACTGCACGATTCGCTGACCGGCATCTGGAACCGCGGCGCCACGCTCGACGCGCTGACTCGAGAACTCTCCCGCGCCCAACGCGAACGGGGCCATGTCGGCGTCATCATGGTGGACATTGACAAGTTCAAAAGCATCAACGACACGCTGGGCCATCCCGCTGGCGACGCCGTCCTCCGCGAAGTCACGTCTCGATTCAAACGGTCGCTGCGCCCCTACGATACGCTGGGCCGCATGGGTGGCGAGGAGTTTTTGATCCTTGTACCTGGCTGTAACGCCCTGAATGCTTTCAGTCAGGCCGAGCGGTTGCGATCCGTTATCGCCCGCGAGCCTGTGCAAACCTCGGACGGTTCCGTTGCCGTGACCGTCAGTATGGGAGTCTCTGTAGCCGAACACGGCGACCTGCTGAACGTTGAATCCCTCATTCGCTCCGCCGACCTGGCCCTGTATCGCGCCAAGCGAGCCGGCCGAAATCGCGTCGAAGCGGGATTCACTCCAGACAACACCACAACTTCATCGCCGGTTGAATCGCCTGTCGCGATGTCAATCGGGTGAATCGTCAGGCGCCGACTACCAACCGAGTGTGAGAAACAAGGTGCCGCGACCAACACGCGGAGTTGCCAATTGGCGTGGTCGATTCGGCGCATCAAAACAATCTCGCGTGCCACGGAGGCATTCTCCGTGGCACGCGAGATTTCAAATTGCCTCAAGCGGTGGATCGTTTTCGATCAAGCCGCTCCACTGGGATCGATGCCCAGCAACTTGCAGGCTTCTTCGTAGCCCGGAGCGTGGTGGCCGTGCTTGTCCTCGCGGCTGTACGCAAACGAACTGGCGGTCACTCGGGCGAGCGCTGTGAGTTGCCGCCAACGGAAGGCGGGACGCATCGACGCGAACTCTTCGGAGACCGTGCGATAATACTTTTCGGCGTGCAACCGGCCGTCTTCGCTGATGGCGTACTTGAGGAGCAGATCGAAGACGCCTCGCGGCGAGTGACCGAGTTCGCCGTAGCGATAGATGGCGGCACAAGCTCGCGTTTGGTTGTTCTCGCGGATCGCCCCCTCGGTCAGTTTGAGCAACTCAGCGGGATTGTCGCCGGTGATCTTTTCGAGGTGCTCGGCGAACGGCAGCGGTTGCTTGTGCAGGTTGCCTCCCTGTCCAGCCGTGTGATACGCGCCCACGACAAGGCTCGCCACCGCGTTGCGATGGTTGCTGACGCGGGCGATGTTGCGCCAGGCGTTCGCCGAATCGGACGCATGCACCCCCTTCGAGTCGCCGTGCGTACGGTCGGCCGTATCACGCAGGAGCAGGGCGTTGGCGGCCAAAGAAATCGCTTCGCCGACATCTTCCGGCGCGATGCCTTCGGCCAGAGCGGCGGCGACCGCATCGGCGGCGACCTCACGGTTTGATGTGACGATCGTGTTGCACATCTTTTCGATCCAGGCGTCATCAACTCGCCGCGTGCCCGTCGGCTTCGACACGAGTTGATACTGGTCCAGCAACTTTGGCAGCACATGGCGCACATGAGTCATGCTGCTGATCCGCGCTTCGTGTGCAGCCTTGTCCCGGTCGCACGCGCCTTTTTCGCTGTTCACGCAGTAGCGTACCGACTGTCGCAGCAACGTGTGCGCGTGTTCCTGTCCGGTCAAGCTGAGGGTATCCCACGCCCGCCACGCCAGCACGACGCGATGCACATCGACCTCGTCCTGCATCGCATATTGCAGGTGATTGTACGCTTCGCCAGGCTGGCTCTTGGCAATCGTCGCAAACGCCTGCTCGGCCGAATCGAAGTCGAGCTTCCGCGAGCACGCTCGGACAGTTTCGCCGGTCGGCGCGTCGCCTTTCACTGCGGCGGCATCGACGACATGCAGGATCTCATGGTCGTGACCGCCAAAATTCTGAATTCGCGCGGCGTTGCGGTACAGCACCTTGAGCACCGGCATCGGCCGCCGAGCCTCCGGCAATTCCTTGGACATGTGCCAGGCTGGTGCGAGAGCCATGAAGGTGTGGAAGCCGTCATAGTCCTGACCACCGAACGTGCGGGCATTGGCCAGCGCGGCGGCGGCCACGAGTGTCTTGAGGTCGGTCCCCGATTGAATCGTCTTGACGACGGCGGGCAAGAGTTTCGCAGCGGGCGTCTGCTGCATCATTGTCACGAGCGGCTCCAGGCTACCGAACGTGAGCGCGTGCGATTCCTCGGCCGCCATGACCGATGAAAGTCCCAAATCCGAAGCCAGGGTTGACCCCACGCTGGCGACCAACATGCCTCGCCCCACATCCGCAAGAAACTCGCGACGGCTGGTACGGTCCATGATTTTTCTCCTGAGTGATGAGAGTTCAGTTCGGTCCGAACGGTGACCCAAAACAGCTTAACCGCCTGTGGAAAGACTCCGTGGCATAGGCTTCCAGCCTGTGAATTCCTGCTGAAAACGACAGGCTGGAAGCCTATCCCACGCTTGTTCAACAGGCTATTACCCAACGGACAAACTAACGCTTGAGCGTTACACGCTGGGCAAATACACAGCAGACCCACTACTCGACATCCCCCAATTGCCGACGCAAGCGTTGCAACACGCGGGACTTGGCGACTCGCACGGTCCCCGGTCGCATGCCCAGCTCGTGACCGGCTTCGCTGGCCGACAATCCGTCCACCACCACGCGCCAGAAGGCTTGCCAGGTTTTGGGATCGAAGTCGGCTCGGATTTTTTCCAGACCGCGATGGAACAACGCGAATTCAGCGAGCCGTTCGTCGTCTTCGGATTCGATGGAGTCGCAGTCCCCCGACTCTCCGGAGATGTGTTCCATCCGCCATTGTGCACCCGATCCGCCGACCGCAATCGGGTTGCGATCCAACCGGCGGAAGTGATCGGCGAGCTTGCTGCGCGTGACAATCCGCAGCCAGCCGCGAAACGTGTCGCCGGGCCGATCTTTGCGAAAGCCGCCAATTCCCGTGACGACCGCGCGGAAGACTTCCTGCACGACGTCGGGGATGTCTTGCTCGACGATGTTCGTCTTGCGGCACCAGAAGTAAACCAGCGGCGCGTACAGTTCGACCAACTCGTTCCAAGCCAGGTCGTCACGATGCCGTGCCCGGTCCAGCAGGCTCGCGGATGTTCGCATCGCGTCGCTGGACGATGGCGAAGAGTCGAGCTTTGCTGGTGGTGCCATGACGCTACCCCGCCTCGAAACGTAGCCCTCTCGCTCCACGAGAGGCCAGCCGAATGACGAGCGATGTCAATCGTGCGGACCAGTTTGAAATATCAATCCAGCCTGCGCCTCCGCTTGGCTTTCCTCTCGCGGAGCGAGAGGGCTACTTTGCTGGAGAGCGCGAGCGGGACCGCATGGCCGCGACGATCGCAAATCCCGTCATCAGCAAAACGGCCGTCCCCATCACGACGAACGCGCTGTGCAAGCCGGCTTGAGTCCTCTGCACGTCGCGATCCAGCGGGCGCGTGATGAGCAACACGCCGACCAACTCGTTTTCCTTCCAATCCTTCTTCGGACTTTGCTGGTGTCCGTTGTGACACTTCACACAGCTTTCCTTCATCAGTTGTCCGCGAGCGTACTTCAGCGATGGCCGGCCGTCGAGGGTCACGAATTGGTGGTACTCCAGTTTCGACGGCAGAGGCGGCTCCCGCGACCGGTCGGTGAGGATTTTCAGAGCTTCCCGCTGGAAATCGTCCTTGGGTCCGCCGTCGGCTCGAAACGGGTACTGGCTGTACAACCGGAACTGCAAGCCCGATTCGCCCTGACTGATGCGCTGCGCGGAGTCGATTGTAAAAGTCGCCGGCAACGGCAGCGCATCGCGCTTCATGGCGTACTCGTGTGTGACAGTGATCGACCGCGTGTCGATCCGGGCCAGCACGTCGCTGTAGTATTCGTTGATCCGCTCCATCATGTCGGCTTCGTTGCGAGCGCTGTCGAGCGCCGTCTCGCGCACGAAATACGACGAGAGATTCGTGAGATAGACAAATCCCGCCGCCGAACCGATTGAAACGGCGGCGAACAACGCGGCCGCAACCGGGTAACGCCGGCACCAATGCCACAGCCGCTCGGCCGGACCGATGGGCCGGGCCGCGATCGGTTCGCCCGCCAGAAACCGTCGCAAGTCGGCCGCAAGCTGCAATGCGGTCTGATAGCGACGCGCGGGCGAGCGGGCCATCGCTTTCAGACAGATCGTCTCCAGATCTTTCGGCACGCGATGTTCCAACTGACGCGGCGGTCGCGGATCGTCTTCGAGCACCTGCAACAGCAGCAGTCGATTCGTCCCTTGAAACGGACGCTCTCCCGTCAGCGTCTCGTACAGCATGACCCCCAGGCTGTAGACGTCGGTGCGTACGTCAACCGCGTGCAGATCGCCCGATGCCTGTTCGGGCGACATGTAGGCGGGCGTCCCCAGCACGCGGCCGTCAGACGTGATCGACGAGTCTCCGGCATCGTTCCGCTTGGCCAGTCCAAAATCGGTGATATGCGGCCGGCCCGCCTTGTCCAAAATGATATTCGACGGTTTGAGATCGCGATGCACGATGCCGTGGTCGTGCGCGTACTCGACCGCATCGGCCAGTTCGGCCACCAGCGTCGCGGTGTCTCGGAATTCGAGGCGGCCGTGTTTGAGACGCTCTTGCAGCGTTTCTCCCTCGACGAATTCCGTGACCAAAAAGCAGACACCCTCTTCCGAATGTCCCGTGTCGTACAGCGACACAATCGCCGGATGGGTGAGCGATGCCGTGCTGCGCGCTTCGCGCAGAAAGCGTCCGACCTCTTCCTCGCTCGCGAACGCCCCCACCCGCTGCACCTTGATCGCCACGATCCGATCCAATTCCAGATCGCGGGCACGGAACACGTACCCAAACGAACCGACCCCCAACTCGCCGAGCAGTTCGAACCGCCCGAGCCGACACGGCCCGTCCTGCAACAGCCGTGCGTAATGCCGCCCCGAATCGAGTGACAATTCCGGTCGGTCCGCGACCGCCACACCTGCCACAGCCGTCCGTGCGCTCGCCAGAACCTGCTCTGGAATCCGCAGACTGTCGGCGAGCGGCACACCGGACTTCAAGGCGAGCCGTCGCAGCAACGCATCGTCGTCTGTGTCGAGACGATCCAGCGCCGCCTGGCAACTCGGACAGCCTTCCACATGCCGCTCGATCCGTTCGAGCGATTGCGTCGAGAGCCTCCCGATCGCGAACGCCGCCAACTCTCGTTCTGTCGGGCACTGAGGCTGGGTCATGTCGGGCCACCGTGTGCAGGATTCGTGCTGCCAGCGGTCGGTCAGTATCCCGCTGAACCGTTACGCATCGCACACCAGTCGTCGTAGGGTGGGACCAGCGCAGCGCAGGCCCACCATTGTCGTCGCAAGAATTGGTGGGCCTGTCTGACTGGATCGGGCCACGGATTGCATTCGACTTGACCTCTCGGTTGGCGGCTCAATGACGCGGCCGAGCTTCGCACGGCCGCGAATCAACGTAGGCCGGCCCCCTTGGTTCGGCCGGACCAAGGGGGCCGGTCTACGAATTGGGTGTCAGCCGATCCTTGACGTGTCGTGCCGCCCTCCTGAGAATCGTTTCAACCTCTCCCACAGTTCGCATCTCTCGTCGAGGCTCCTGATGGACACTGACCGGAATCTGGTGTTTGGCTTGCTGGCGTTGCAGATGAGCTTTGTGACGCGCGACGAATTGCTCGACGCGATGCAGCGGTGGGCGTTTGACAAGCAGCGGCCACTGAGCGAATTGATGGTCGAGATGAAGCTGCTCCAACCGCAGCATCGCGACCTGCTGGAGCCGTTGGTGGCGGCGCACATTCAGCGGCATGGCAACGATCCGCAGCAAAGTCTGGCCGCAATCAGTTCGGTCGAGGATGTGGTCGCTTCGTTGCGAAAGCTGAACGATGCGGAACTCAACGCCGGTTTGCGGCACGTCTCGAACCGACGCGCGGCACGGGCATCGGACTCCGGTCAGTCGGCGGGGGACATGGCCGGGACTATCATCAATCCGCGCGGGGATGCGTCGGGAGACGCGCATTCCGATTCGGCGGCAGACGGACTCCGGTATCGAGTGCTCCGACCGCACGCCAAGGGGGGCTTGGGTGAAGTCTTTGTCGCACGGGATACCGAGTTGAATCGCGAGGTGGCACTGAAGGAAATTCAATCGCAGTTCGCTGGGGAACAGGACAACCGCAGCCGGTTTCGTCAGGAAGCGGAGATCACGGGCAACCTCGAACATCCCGGCATCGTGCCGGTGTACGGCCTGGGTCAATACGCCGACGGCCGGCCGTTCTACGCCATGCGGTTCATTCGCGGCGACAGCTTGAAGGAGGCGATTGAGCGGTTTCATCATCGTTCGGAACGTAGCCGTCACGCTCCGCGTGACGAGCCGAACGCCGCACACGCTCCCTCAGCCGACAACGGGTCACCCAACACAACGCCTTCTCCTGCCTCGGCTCGTCACGCGGAGCGTGACGGCTACGATGCTGAACGCACCGTCGAATTCCGCAAGCTGCTTGGGCGCTTCATCGACGTCTGCAACGCGACCGAGTACGCGCACAGCCGCGGCGTGCTGCATCGCGATCTGAAGCCGGGCAACATCGTGCTCGGAAAGTACGGCGAGACGCTGGTGGTCGATTGGGGGTTAGCCAAAGCAATGGGCAGCACGGAGCACGCCGAGGTCTCACAAGCTCCCGTACAGCCGAGTTCAGGGAGCGGAGCCGCTCCGACAATGATGGGGAGCGCGATCGGCACACCAGCCTACATGAGTCCCGAACAAGCGGCCGGCCGGCTCGACGAACTCGGCCCGGCCACCGACGTCTACAGTTTGGGAGCCACGCTGTACCACGTGCTGACCGGCAAGCCGCCGTTCACCGGTCGCGACCTGGGGGACATCCTGTGTCGCGTGCAGGCCGGCGACTTCCCTCGACCGCGCGAGATCGCATCCAATCAGCCGGCACGCGCTAGCGTCCGGTTAGATGACGCCGTTCACAAACCGGGGGCTAGCGCCCGCCGGCTGATGATTCCTCTGCCTCTCGAAGCCATCTGCCTGCACGCGATGTCGCTGCGTCCGTCCGACCGTTACGCCAGCCCGCTGGCGTTGGCCGAGGACATCGAGCGTTGGCTGGCGGACGAGCCGGTCTCGGTCTATCGCGAGCCGCTGCCGGTGCGTGTGCGGCGGTTCGTGCGGCGGCATCAAGTGGCGGTGACGAGCCTGGCCGCGGCGGTCGTCGTGGCGCTGGTCGGGCTGGGCGTGTTGTCCGCCGTCGTGAGCGGCTCGAACCAGCGACTGAACTCCGCCAACGCCACGATCACGGCCCAGAACGAGCAACTGCGGCAGACCAACGAGCAGCTCACCACCGCCAACACCACGATCCGCGATCAGAACTCCGCGATCACCGGCAAGAACGAGAAACTCCAGACCACCAACGAGCAACTCGCCGCCGCCCGCACTGAAGCGGTGCAACAAAGGGAGGCTGTGTTCGAAACCGTGCAACAAAGTATTTCACTTGGACTTTTGCAGCGAAATGACAAGCGTTTTGCGGAAGCGGAACTCCTGTTTCGGAGTGCAGCCGATCTACTGGAGCGCCTCAAGCGAATTCCCGGAACACGACCGTACCTCACCGTCACCCTGGGAGGCGTCTACGTGCGCCTGGCTAGAATAAGCTTGCAACAGAACAGGCCGACCGATGCTTTACTAACGACGGACAAGGCTATTCAGTTACTTGGTGAAGACCCTGCCGACGTGAGTCGCGCGGGGCTTAGAAACGCCTATCTCATGGATTCGTACTGGGCGCGAGCGGAGGCGATGGAACAAACGAAGCGATTCCCGGAGGCCATCCAAGAATGGAGCATTGCGATTGAATGTGATCCGCAACACAAGTACCCAATTCTGCGCTACAATAACGCTAACGCATATCGTTTATCTGGTGATTACAAGAAGATGTCGAGTTTGGCGCTGGCGATCAGGGGACGGACTGAAGTCACCTCAAGCGAGTTGTATAATGTCTCTTGCTTGTACTCGTTGGCGTCTGAATCAGTTTGCAAGGAGGAGCGCATTGACGCCAGCGAACGAGCAGAGCTGGTGAATGAATTCGCGGCTCTCGCCTGTGGTTGTTTGAATCAAGCTTATGAACAAGGTTATTTCAGTGGCACTCAAGTTGTCCTGCACATGAAGTCCGACACGGACCTCAGTGCGATCCGCACACAACCAGAATACCAGTGTCTGCTGACTCACCTTGAGCAGTCAACCACATGGCAGTTGGCTGAGCCGGGATTACGCAAACTGGTGAATGATCAGAAACAGAAATCGGGGGCCGATTCGACGCAGTACGCGGAGGCGCTGATCGCGCTGGGGGTGAATCTGGTCGCGCAACGGAAGGACGCGGAGGGGACGGAGACGCTCGCGGCGGCGGGGGAGATTCTGAAGCGCGACGAAAAAGCCGGGCCGGAGTCGGCGGCGTACTCCAGTCTGCTGGTGCAGTGGGGCCAGGCGCTGCTCGACACGCAACAGTTCGAGCCGGCCGAAACGAAACTCCGCGAGTGCCTGACGCTCCGCCAACAGCTCGCCCCGGACGACTGGTCCACGTTCAACGCCCAAACCCTGCTGGGCGCGAGCCTCGCCGGCCAACAGAAATTCGCCGACGCCGAACCGCTGCTCCTGTCCGCCTACGCCGGCTTGAAAGCCGCCGAGTCCACCAAGAAACTCCCGGCCGCCGCCAAGTCCCGACCCACCGAAGCCCTCCAACGCCTGATCGACCTCTATACCGCTTGGGAGAAACCCGATCAAGCCGCCGAATGGAAACAGAAACTCGCCGAACTCACGCCAGCCAAAGTCAACGAGAAGTAGTAGGGTGGGAGCCAGCGGCTGCGGGAATCCGCCGCCACCACCTTACCCCGGCGGACCACCGATTGGCTTGGCGATGACGACGACGACTTGGGGGGGTGGGAGTCAAGTCCAAGTTGGCCCAGGCGGGTTAGTTATTGTCGGCATTGTAGCGATTACTGCTGGGTTGGCTTGGGCTTGCTCAAAGGTCAAGCCAGGGCCGCCTCCCAAGCCGCCATCACAGTGTGACTGCTGGTGTATCGGCTATCAAAACAACGTTCAAGGGACGCCGACAAACCCCGGCCTAATGACCAAGGAAGCGTGCCTCGCCCTCAGTAACATTCAAGAGTTGCCTGACCAGCCACCTTATTCGGAAGAATGTGCCTGCGGGTACGGATGGTGGGAGTTGAGCTAATGACACCGCGAGAAGAATACTTAAAACGTGCCTCCCAAGCAGGACTGCTGCCGCTAAACAGTCTCCATCATCATGTGATGGATCGCATCTTCTTTGAGTTCGCCAATGGCTTCTCGTTCGATGATGTACTCCGTCAAATTGCAGCAGATCCGGAGATAGTCAACTTTCCATCAATTGCCGAGAATCCGAACCGAGCAAAACTCGTCGTTCTCAGAGCCATACAGAGTCTTGTGTCGGCCGGCATGCTAAACGAGATGGTAAATGACACGAAGCGTTATCACTTCGCTTGGAGTCCCCGCGAGGCGGGTCAGTAAAACGGGACAGGTCGGAATCCACCGCCCGATTACGGAATGACGGTAACGATGTGGATCAATCAGGCTGTTTTGCTTGGATGTGATTAGCGCCTCCACTTCGTCACAGAAATGATCTGGAGGATGCTTTTAGCTCGGACACGATCCGCTTTCCCTAGCGGAGGACAGGGGTGCCTTGTGGACGACGCCGTAATCCTGGAGCAGGTGGA
>JACRIH010000094.1 GCA_016235885.1 Planctomycetales bacterium
GAACCGGCAGGGGAGACTACGGTCACGGGATCGATACCGTGTGGAAAGAACCGGCGGTGGTGGGACTTGTCGAATTGGTCGCGGTGGCTGATGACAATCCCGCGGGGCGAGACGCGGCGGCCATGCGGACGGGGGCGAAGACGGCTTACGCGGACTTCCGCGAGATGCTCGACAAGGAGAAGCCGGAGGTGGTCGGTGTCGGGCCGCGGCATGTCGACATGCACCACGAGATCCTGAAAGAATGCCTCCAGCGCGGCTGTCACGTCTACATGGAGAAGCCATTTGTCCGCACGCTCGAAGAGGCGGACGAAATCGTCAAGCTGTGCGAGATGACGCACGCCAAGTTCGCGATCGCCCATCAAACGCGATACACGCCGACGCTGGTCACGGTGAAGAAGCTGCTGGCCGAAGGAAAAATCGGCACGGTGCTGGAACTTCGGGCGCGGGGCAAAGAGGACGCCCGTGGCGGCGGCGAAGACTTGTGGGTGCTCGGCAGCCACATGATGAATCTGATGTCGGCCTTCGCCGGTGAACCGACGAGTTGCTTCGCGACCGTGGCGCAAGGCGGAAAGCCGGTCACGAAATCCGACGTGCAACCCGGCAAAGAGGGGCTTGGTCCGCTGGCTGGTGATGCGGTTAACGCGACGTACTCATTCAAAAATGGCGTCACCGGATTTTTCGCGTCGCATCGAGGGCAGGGGGGCAGCCCCTCGCGATACGGTTTGCAGATCTTTGGTTCGAAGGGGGTGATCGAGTTCATGCCAGGGTACATGGAAGCCGTGAACTTCTTGGGCGACCCCAGTTGGTCTCCCGGTCGAAGCAAGGCGACCTGGCAACCGATTTCGACGAATGGGATCGGCCAGCCCGAGACATCCCAGCAATCGAAGGGCCTGCACTCGGGCAATGTCGCTGCCGTGCTCGACCTGATGTCAGCGATCGAAGCGAATCGCCAACCGCTCTGCAACGTGTACGAAGCGCGCACGACGGTCGAAATGATTCTCGCCGTGTTCGAATCGCACCGGCTGGGCCGTCCGATTGCGATGCCTCTCCAAAACCGCAAGCACCCGCTCACGTTGCTGACGTGATTTTGGTGGTATGCTGTGGCTGGAGTCCCGGCTTCAGCCGGCACCGCAGTCTGTCACAACCATCACAATCAGCACAAAGGGTCATTTGCCGTGAAGCTCGCTGTCATCGGTACGGGATACGTCGGACTGGTCACGGGAACCTGCTTCGCGGAAAGCGGCAACGAGGTGACGTGCGTCGATATCGATGCCGACAAGATTCGCCGGTTGCAACGGGGAGACATCCCCATTTATGAGCCGGGATTGTCGGAGTTGGTCCACCGGAACACGCGGTACGGGCGGCTCAAATTCACGACGAACGCCGCCGATGTCGTTCCGCAGTCGCGGTGCGTGTTCCTCGCGGTCGGAACGCCGCAGGGGGACGACGGGTCCGCCGACTTGCGGATCTTGTGGTCGGTGATCGAACAGCTTGCTCCGCTGCTGTCGCCGCAGACGATCGTCGTCATCAAGAGCACGGTCCCGGTCGGGACCAACCGCGAGGCCGCGCGGCGGTTGCGCGAGTTGACCGGGCGCGACGTCGATGTCGCGTCCAATCCGGAGTTTCTGAAGGAGGGGTGCGCGATCGAGGATTTCACCAAGCCCGACCGGGTCGTCGTCGGCGTTTCGCGGCCCGAGGTGGGAATGGTACTCGAAGAACTTTACAAACCGTTCCTGCGTACCGAGCACCCGTTTTTGGTGATGAATCTCGAAAGCGCCGAGATGACCAAGTACGTGGCCAACTGCATGCTGGCCACGAAAATCAGCTTCATCAACGAGATGGCCAACGTGTGCGAGCGAGTCGGGGCGGACATCAATCACGTGCGCAAGGGGATCGGCCACGACCAACGGATCGGCTTCTCGTTCCTGTTCCCCGGTGTCGGCTACGGCGGGTCGTGCTTCCCGAAAGACGTGCGGGCCATGATGAACGTCGCCGAGCAGCACGGCGTGCAACCGCGCATTCTGCTGGCGGTCGATGACGTCAACCACGCGCAGAAGGAAGTGCTGTTCCAAAAACTGGACCGGCACTTCGACGGCAATGTAAGCGGTCGGACAGTGGCGATCTGGGGGCTGGCTTTCAAGCCGCGAACCGACGACATTCGCGAGGCCCCTGCGCTCGTGCTCATCGACCGACTGCTGGGAGCCGGTGCCGACGTGCGCGTTCACGATCCGGTCGCGCAGGACACCGTGAAACGACTCTACGGCGATCGGATCACCTACTGCGAGCAGCAATACGACACGCTCGACGGGGCGGACGTGCTGGCGATCGTCACGGAATGGAACGAGTTCCGGAACCCCGATTTCGACCTGATGAAGAAGAAGCTCAAGCAACCCGTCATCTTCGACGGAAGAAACCTGTTTGATCCGGAAAAGATGTCGAACCTGGGCTTCACGTATTCCGGCATCGGCCTGGAGACTCCCCGCCACGGCTGAACGATTTTTGCAGAGGACACGGTAGCCCGAGTCCTTGTGGCTCGGTGGTGCTTTCTTCATTTGGGCAGATCGTCCAGGCCACAAGGGCCTGGACTACAGGATACTCACCAGTCGATATCGAATTGGGTCCAGCGGATGCCGCACACGCCCTGTTCGACGCACCAATGCGTGGCGAGGTACGTGCCGTCTTGCAGGCGGGTGGCCGTTGGGAATCCAAATTGAAAGCTGTCGAGTTCATCGACCCCCGTGTGACCGGACGCGGGGCCATCTCGCAACGAGCGGGCGTCGTAGAACAACTGCTCGTGGTGGACCGTCCAAGCGGTGTCGGTCATCGTCACAAGACAGGCCACGATGCCCTGCGTGCCGTAGCGACGATTGTAGAGGACGAGTAATCGGTCTCCGCCGAGCGGCAACGGGGTCATCGTTTGCCCGCGAATTCCCGTCGACTGGTGCGGTCCCCACGTCCGCCCGTCGTCGCGTGAAATTGCGAAATGGTTCGGTTGATCTCGATACTCGCCCAGCGTGACGGTCCACGCCACGGCGAGGAGCCGTCCGGGAGCAATCTCCGCCAGCTTGTGCTCCCAGAACCCCAGCTTTCCGGCGGGATCGCGAAAGACAGTGTGACGCGACGGCCACGTGCGACCGCCGTCTTCCGAGGCCACGACGAACACTTCTTCGCCCAGTCGATCTTTGGAACTCAATCGTGCCCCCACCGCCAGCAATCGCCCCGACTTCAACGGGCAAATCGCATGGGAAATTTCGAGCGGGCAATCGGGCATCGGAATGACTTGCGGCGCCGACCACGTCCGGCAACCGTCGCGAGACGTGCAGAACACGGCTTCGCCGCGCCGTTCGCCAAAGCGATCTTCGACGCTGCCCCAATAGCGCGTGCCATATGCAAACACGGTCTGGCCGTCGGCCGTGAGACTGAGCTTCAAAAAATTTGCCGTCGATGGATCGGCGGTCGGAGGCAGGAGCTGACCTTCGATTCGCCAGGACTTACCACCGTCGGTGGACCGCGCCCAATCGGTGCCGCCGTGAACATACTGCCCGCCGCCAACGCTGAACGAACAAACCAGGTCACCATTGAGAAGTTGAACGGCCTGCGGAAACGCGGACTCGCGCTCGTCGATCCGGCCGGTGCCGAGAATTTGAATTGCGGACAAGACTGTTCTCCAATTGACGGGACTACTGCTGTTTCAGCGATCAAACCGAGGGTAGCCGCGTTCGCCAGAACGCGGGAAGCCCGCACTCTGGCGGGCTTGTTGAATTAATGTGGCGGTGGCACTCCGTGACACCGCACGTTGTGCCCGCCCCGCAGGGCGGGCCCAACATGTCCCGCCACGGAGGGTCGGGACCACATTAAATCAACAAGCCCTGGCGAGTGCGGCTACAAATCTCGACGAATCGCTCCTTTGCAATTCACAGCGTCTCCGAACGAGGCCGCTTTGGCAACCACAGGCAAGCCACGGCGATACCCGAGGCGATGAACAGCGCACAGACGAAAAAGCTCAACCGAAAACCCAAGGCCGCGCTGCTCATGCCGAACGCCGTCCATTCTCGCGACTTCGCCAGATCGACCACTGCGCCGTACAAGTATCCAGCCGGAGCCGCGGGAGCCATGAGCATCGTCATGAACGCCAGATTCCGCCGCAGGTCGTCTCGCCGCGAGGCCGAGACAATGTAATTGGGAGCGTACACGCCGATCAATTCGCCGGCTCCGAAGATTCCAAACGCGACGAGATACCACTGGCCCGTCACGAGCATGGCCCACACCTGAGCCGCCAGGAAAATACTGGACGTCGCGAGAATCCCCGTGCGTGGGTTGGTCCGGGTGAGCAGCCAGCCAAGAAACAGACCCGCCACGACTTTGAAACTGAATCGCAGTGTGTTTTGCAGGCCGGCGGATTTCTCAGGGATGTCGCCGAGCACCTCGGGCGAATACAGATTCATGTTCGACGGAATCATGTTGCCCGCGTACACGAGGATCGTCACGACGGTCGCCAGCAGCAGCACTCGCTGCTTCATAATTGATCGAAAGTGATAGACGAAGCCCGCCGTCGCGAAGGCCGCCGACAGGTATCCGAATTGGCGAAACGAATCGCGCTCCGTCTCGCCGGCAATTTGCATCAGCGCGACTGCGGCGAACATCAGGGGCAGCCCAAACAACAACCCCACCACTGCCGCGACCGGTTCGCGGCTTGGTTCATGCGTCACGGGCGGCACAACAAAAAAGCGAGACAAGCCGGCCGCCACCGCCATGACGGGGGCTCCCGCACCAAACAGAATGATGAAGCTGGCGGGATAGGCCACCCCCGCGAATTTGAAATCGAACAGCGTTCCGCCGAGCAGTGCGGTCTGCGCGAGCGATCCGAGCACCGCGAGAATCGGTCCCACGCCGAATGCCAGGCTCAACGCCAGACCGCGGCGCGATTCGGCGGAGCCACGGCCGATGACTTCCCACAGGAAGGCAATCGCCGCCGGCATGACCGCTCCCGAAACGCCTCCCTGCAAGATCACCATCGCCAGTTTGATGGAATTCGGGACGGGCAACGCCAACGTCAACGCGGTCACGGCCAGCATGAACGCTGTCGCGCCGTAGCAAAGCATGAGGTTTCTCTTGAGGGCGGACACCTGCGGTGTCAACCACGCAATCAGCGCCGGCATGGCGGTCATCGCGAAGAACAGCGTCCCCGGCAGATTGGAAGTGCGTGTGTCAGCTCCGAGGCGGTCGCACAGCGACGCTTGCGTGATGCCGACGTACAGCACCGGCGCGGCGAGATACTGCATGCCCGTGCAAGCGGCGAAGAGGATCAAGTTTCGTCGCTGCTCAGGCCAGCTCAGCGGGCAATCGTCCACGATGATCGGCGAGCTGTCGGTCTGGTTGGTCATGGCTTCCCATTTTTCTTGCTCCCCTCTCTCCCCCGGAGGGGGAGAGGGGTCGGGGGTGAGGGGCAAGCGTTGCTCAGTTTCATTTGGTAACAGAGCCGGGAGCCGCTCGCCCCTCACCC
>JACRIH010000091.1 GCA_016235885.1 Planctomycetales bacterium
CGAGAACGGGTTGCCGACCGGAGCCAGCATGTCCAGTTGCTGGACGCCATCCACGACGACGATCACGCGGGTGGGCGTGTAATCGATGATCACGTCGTACGTCTGACCGGTGACCCAGCCGACGTTCCCCAGCGTGGCCCCACGGGCGAGTTCCGTCACCTTGGGGGATGTGTGTCCCCACAATTCAAGGTTGTTGGCCGGGGCACCGCTCACGCGGGACAGGGCCAGTCCGTCGTTGGCCAGCACGCCGCTCACGCTCTGCGGCGTCTGCTTCCAGTCCACCAGCAGGTAATCGGCCCCGGCATCGGTGAAGTCGTCCGCGTCGAAGCCCAGGACGAAACCCCAGAAATCCCCCCCGACTTCACCCGCCGCCGCACCCACCGTCACGGACCCGCGCAGCGTCTGCGTGGAAGTCCCCGCCGGGGACAGGTACACGGAGGGGACGCTGCGCCGTGTCTCCTGCACACTGGTTCCGCCGCCACCGACCACCCAGTTGCCCAAGGTATGCGCCGGAGTCCCCGCCACGGTGCGGTCCACCACGGCAAACGGGGTCGTCGTGTAATTCAACTTGCCGTCGTCCAGCACGGGCTTCACGTTGTTGACGGTGATCGACCGCGTGTCCGTAACGAAGAATACCGTGGAGACACGAGTCAGCGTGACGCTGATTGTGTAGTTGTCCGAAATCGTGGCGGTGGGGTTGTCGTCCAAGTACGTGTGCGTGGTCTGGAACGTGAAGATCCCCGCCGCCAGGTTGAGCGTCGTCACCGGTGACCCATCACCCCAGTTGATGTCGACGGTGTGCGTGGCGCCGAAGACGGGATCGGTCAACGTGCCGTCCAGCGTGATCGTGGTGTTTTCATCAACCGTCGTCGCCGGAGAAATCGTCAGGCTGGTGATCTCCAGCGCGGCATCGTTGTCCACGATCGTCCCGGTACCGGTGTCGGTCAGGTTGGAGGCCCGGCCGGTCAGTGGCGTGCCGGGGTCCAACGTCAGCGAAGCGGTAAACGATTCTGTCAGTTCCGGCGCCAGGTCGTCGGTGATCGCGACCGTGACCATCTGCGACGTGGTCGTGTTTGCCGCGAACGTGACCTGGTCGGAATTGTTGTCATAGTCGGCTCCCACGCCGCCCGACGAACCGGTCGCCGACACATCGGCGTAGTTCACGTTGATCGTCGCGATCGTGTCGATCGGGTTCGACAGCGACACCGTGAACGTCATCGTTCCGCCCGCTTCGCCCTGCGTCACGTCGTCGATTAAGAACGTGGCCGTGTCGTTGTCGATGATGTTCACCGTCGCCGTGAGGTTGGCCGGCGTCGCATCGAGCGTGATGTCCGGGTCGCCGGCGCTGATGAGCGTCAACGTCACGATCACCGTTTCTGTGGCTTCGACCGTTGGGTCATCGAGCACCGACACGGTGATGTCCGCTGTCGTATCACCCGCCAGAATCGTCACCGATCCGCTCAACGTCGTGTAGTCGCTGCCCGGTGTGGCTGTGCTCGCCCCACCAACCGAGTAGGTGACGACGGTGTTCGTGGAACTGACCGCCGTTTGCGTCACGCGAAACGTGCCATTGGTCGGCGTGGCGGCTTCCGCGCCGTTGGCGAAGTTGGCGATCGACACGGTGGCCGTATCGTTGTCGGTGATCGAGACCGTCGCCGTGCGGTTGGCAACCACCGGGTCGAGCGTGATGTCCGGATCGCCACTGGTGAATCCGGTCAGCGTCACGATCACCGTCTCGGTCCCTTCCACGATCGCATCGGTGAGAACCGTCACGGGGATGTCCGCCGTGGTGTTGCCCGCGAGGATCGTCACCGATCCAGTCAGCGCCGTGTAGTCGCCCGTCGATGTCGCCGTGCTGGAACCGCTGACCGAGTAGGTCACCACGGTGTCCGTGGAACTGACCGCCGTTTGGGTCACCCGGAAAGTGCCATTGGTCGGCGTGTTCGTTTCCGCTCCGTCGGCAAAGTTTGCGATTGAAACCGTCGCGCTGTCGTTGTCCGTGATCGTGCCGGTCGCAAGACTGGGTGAACCGACTTCGTACCCGGTCCCGGAAGTCACAGTGAGAGCGACCGTCTCGTTCGGTTCGACGAGGCTCTCGTCGCTGGGGTCGATGCTCACGATCGCGGTGCTCATGCCAGCGAGAATCGTGACCGTCCCGGAAGCGACTCCAAAGGTGGCCGCGCCACTTTGTGCATAGTCCGTGGTGAACGTTGCCGTGCCCCCGACGGTGAAGTTCACCGTCAGCGCCGCTCCGGTCGCACCGATGCGAGTGAAAGTGAAGTCCAGATTGGGCACGCCGTCCTCGGTCACGCTGGCCGGTGAAACGCTGACGGAGACCTGCGTCTGCGAGAGGACCACATCATTGCCGGTCCCGCCGACGTAGGTGATCTTGAACGGCACCGAGTTAATCGTGACGGTCGCTCCCTCGGACAGCCCCGCAAACGTGTTCGTGACGGCGTCGGTGCTGTCGTTGTTGATGATCACGATTTGCTGACCGGCCGACGACGCAATCGACCCGGACGTGCTGAGTGTCGCGCCGCCCAAGTCGACGGTGCCGGTGACGTTGAGTTGATCGTAGTCCGTGCCGGCGGTCGTGCTGCCGTTGACCTCGATGGCAAACGTCGAACCGGTCGCAAATGTCACGCTGCCTGTGTTGAGGATTCCGGGACTCGTCCCCGGTGCGACGGTGCCACCGCTTTGCACGTTGACCGTTCCCGCGACCGTGCCCGTGCCGCCGAGCGTCGCGGTGGTCTGCACCGTGACCGCACTGCCGCCAGCCGTGGAGCCGTTCACGTTCAATCGACCGCCGCTGATCTTCGTCGAACCGGTGTACGTGTTCGCGCCGGAGAGTGTCAGCGTGCCGGTGCCGGTTTTGGTCAGTGACAGCGTTGTTCCGACGCCACCTCCATCCTGGATCGAACCGGAGAAGGTGCTCGTTCCATTGGCGGCTCCGACGGTCAGGCTGTCAGTTGCGCCGGCTGCCACGCCTTTGACGGTGCCACTGCCGGACAGCTCATCAATCGCTTCCGAGACACTGCCAAACAGTCCCACGTTCAAATGGCTGCCACTGTTGACCGTCACATCGACGGCGTCCGCTATTTGATGGGACGAGTCCAGTTGAACGACACCTAGGTTGACTCCGTCGCCAATGACGAGCGGTCCAATGATCGTGCCATTGTCGCTCGCACGACGCAGACGCAGAGAACTGACTTCGATGACGTTCGTGGTGCCGGTGTAGGTATTCGCCGCGGAGCTCTGCATCACCAACGAAACGGTGCCCTGGACGGTCAAGGACCGTGTCCCGCCGGATTGACCGATCGCGCCGAACAGCACCAATTCGCTGCCACTGGGGCCAGCCACTCCGCCGATCGCGGCATCGCTGGCCAATGTGATCGCCCCGCTCCAAAAGTTGTTGGAGTTGATGTTTCTCAGAGCGCCGCTGCTGCTGACTCCCGAACCGTTCAGCGTCAGCGGTTCCGAGACACTGATGCCGCCCTCGATTTCCAAACTCGCGCTATTGGCGACCGTCGTCCCGCTGCTCGTCGCGCCGAGCGCCGACGCATTCTGAATGTTGAGCGTGCCGACATTGATCGTGGTCGTGCCCGTGTACGTGTTCGTCCCCGTCAACGTCAGCACACCGCCGCCAGTCTTCGTCACGGTGCCACTGCCGCTGATCACTGCGCTCATCGTGCCGTCGCTGTCGGCCAGACTCCAGGTGCTCCCCATCGAACCGTGGTTCACCGCTGCGGCGTAGTTGATCGTGCCACTCGAATTGGCGTCCTGATCGGCCGTGAGCGACACGGCACCGCTGGTCGTTGTGATCGATCCGGCGGCGTTCGACACGATGTCGTCATCGGCCTTGAGTGTGATCGCGCCGCTGCTGGAGGCGAGTGCTCCGTTGATCGTCAGATCGCCGCTGGTGCCGCCATCGGCGGTCAGTGTGATCGTTCCCGTGCCGCTCGTCGTGATGGCCGCAGTCAGGCTGATGATGTCGGCGGTGACTGCGAAGTTCTTGTTCGCCGCGAGCGTCAAGCTGGCGTTGACGTTGACTGTATCGGTCCCCCCATCACCGTTGACCGTCACCGCAGCACTGAAGGGACCATTGGTGTCGAATGACGAGAGGCTGACCGTATCGGCTCCGCTGCCGGCGTTGATCGTCAGACTGCCGCTCGGATTGGCGAACGTTACGGCTTCACCCAAGTCCGAGTCGATCGTCATGGCCGCGCCTGCGGCGTCGGTCAGCGTGATCGTTTCCGCCCCGCCATTGAACGTGAAAACCCGGTCGGTCGCGCTCAAGTTGTCGGTGATCGGTTCCAGGCCGAGGTAACTGAACAGCGAATTGCCGGCGACGGCGATCGTTCCGGCCGAAGCGCTCGTGAAGGTGTGTGTCACGGTCGCGAACGAACCGCCGCCGAACGGGCCGCCGGTCACAGTCAGTGAGTCTGCCGGTCCAGTCGTTGGGTTGCCGCCGTCGTACGTGATCGTCTTCGAGAAATTTCCCAGTGACAGGTCAATCGTCAGTGAGTCATTCCCGGCCAGCGTGTTGACCAGAATCTGCGTGCCGACGACGGAACCGAACGGAATCGTCACCGTGTTCGTGCCGCTGCCGGTTGCTCCGGCGATCGACGCCGCGATCGTGCGGTTCGGATCGTTGATGATGAAGACGCTGTTGGTCGTGTCGGACTTGATCGTCAGCGTGTCGTTCGACGTGCCGCCGTTGGTGTCGGTGATGACCAGGTTATTCGAGCCGTCGAGCGTGACTCCGGTTTCCAACCCATCGACCGTCAGGACGATATCGTTGCCGTCGTTACCGTCCGTGCTGCTGGCGTACGAGATCGTCGCGTTGAGTCCGCTGCCGAGGAAGTTGGAAATTGTCGCGCCTTCGATCAATCCGTTGAACGTATCGGGAATCGGATCGGCCAAATCGTTCACAAGAATCGTGAACTTGTCCCCTGCGGACGGCACAAAGCCGTTGAACGCGGACAGATTCAGCGTCGCGTTGCCGAGACTGACCGTCCCGGTCACGTTTAGTTGATCATGATTCGTGATCGCGTTGCCCGCATCCGTGCCGCCGATTTCGACATCGAAGAACGACCCGCTGGCGAAACTGACGTTGCCCGAACTGAGAATGCCGGGACTCGTTCCCGGTATGACACGTCCGCCGCTTTGCACTGTCACCGGCCCGACGGTTCCGGTGCCCCCCAGCTTGGCGGTGTTGGCCACCGTCACAGTGCTGCCCGACGGCAGCGAGCCATTGACGATCAGTGTCCCGGTGCTGATTGAAGTGCTGCCCGAGTAGGCGTGCGTACCGGTCAGCGTTTGCGTGGCGCTGCCGACGAAGACGGCCTGCCCGCCGGAGTTCGTGTTGTCGATCGCTCCAGCCCAAGTCTGCGACGTGGCCGGGGACGTGCCGAACAGTTGCAATGCAGTTCCGTTCTGAATTGTCCCGCCCGTTCCGGCCAGCATCCCCACCGTCTGCGGGTGAGCATTCATGTTGAACGTGCCGCCGGTATTGATCGTCATCAGGATGTTGCTGCCGAGCGCTTCGTTGCGATTGATCTGCGCGGTCCCGCCATTGTTGATCGTGACCGGACCTTGCGTCGCCCCCCCCGCGCCGAACCCGCCGCCGAAGATCAGCGTGCCGGCATCGACCGTGGACGTTCCGGTGTAGCCGTTGTTGCCGCCGGTTCCCGTGAGGTGCAACGTCCCCGTCCCCTTCTTGACGATGTTGGTGGTGCTGCCGGCGTTGTCGTAGATCAGTCCGTCAAAGCTGGTGCTGGTGTTGAGCGCACCGATCTCGAACGTCGCCGTCCCGCTGGCGAAGTTGTCGTTCCGCAGCACGGCCGAAGAACTGCCCGCCAGCGAACCGAGCTTGATCGTCGAGCCGTTGACTCGCGTGGCAATCAGCACGCCGCTGTCTTGAACGACCCACGCGGCGTTTTCGCTGCCAGCCGTCGCGCTGTGAAACAACAGATGGTTGCTGCGATTTCGGAACGTCCCGGTGAAGCCACTGTTGTCGCCGCCCAGTGCGAGCGATTCGGCACCGATCTTGTCGATCACGGACGATGTCGCGGCACTGGTGATGTTGCCATTGAGTTCCAGCGGGAAGGCCGCCGTCGCATCGATTGTGGCGGTCAGTCCGGCATTCACGGCGAGGGCGTTGGGCAGGACGCGCGTCGTGCTGCCACCGGTGTTCCCGGACCGCAGTGTCGCCGCGCCGGCAAATGTGATCGTTCCCGTTCCCAGCGCCGAGTTGTGCTGCGCCGTGACGACTCCCGCGTTCAGCGTGCTGCCGCCGGAGTACGTGTTGTTGCCACTGAGCGCGAGCGTCCCCGTGCCGTTCTTCGTCAAGCTGCCCGCGCCGCTGATCACCGCCGTCATCGAACCGTCGGTGTCGGGGAGGCTCCACGTAGAACCGGTCGAGCCGTGATTGATGGCCGCCGTGTAGGTGATCGTGCCGCCCGACGTCGCGTCGTCATCCGCCGTCAGCGCGACCGCGCCGCTGGTCGTGGTCAGCGTGCCGCTGCTGTTGGATGAGATGTCGTCGTCGGCCCGCAACGTGAGCGAGCCGCTTACCGTCGTCACGGAATTGTTGACGATGATGTCGCCCGAGTCGCCCCCCTGCGCGTCGAGCAACACCGTGCCGCCGCTGGTTGCCGAGACGGGTTGGCTCACCGTGATCGAACTGGCCGCCGCGATCACCACGTTCGACGCGGTCGCCGTGACGCCTGTCACTCCGCCGACCGTCGTGAGATTCACGTTTCCGGTATTCGTGACGTTGATCCCGCCGGCCGCGACCGTCGCCGCCAAATTCGAGACCGCGACGTTGAGCGTGCTGCTGGTGCCGATGCCGCCGGCCGCGTTCAGCGCGAGGCTCGTGTCCGTGAAGACCGTCGAGCTGCCGGTGTCGTTGATCGTGCTGCCGGTGATGACTTCCAGCACATTCGAGTTGGCCAGCGAGATCGCGTTGCTGAACGTGACCGCTCCGGCGCTGGAGTTGCCGACGACGATGCGTCCCGCCGTGATCAAATCGAGTTCCGCGTCGCTGAGTTCGAGATTGTTGCTCGCGCCGGAGACGTCGCTGGTCGAACCAATGTCGATCGTGTCACCGTTGTCGTCGGTGGCGATGTCGGAAGTCGTCGCCGGTCGCAGCGTGACGACGTTTGAACCGGCGGAAATCGTTGTGCCGGCCGTCAGCACGATATTGTCTGCGGCGAGCGTCACGTTGCCGCTGCCGCTCGATGTGATGCTGCTGCCGGCGAACTCCAGGATGATGCCGAAGGAAGTGCCGCCGATTCCCGCCTTGCCTTGAATCGTGATCGAACCGCTGCTGGTGGAACTCACGCTCGCTGCCGGAGTGCTCGCGCCGATCTTCACCCCGCTATTGCTGCTGCCGCTGGTCCCACCGCCGATGCCGCGCAGCGTGACGTTGCCGCTGCCGGTCGTTGTCACCTGCGCGCCGCTGTCAACCAAGATGCCGAACGCGCTGGAATCCGCGCTCGTGGTCTTCCCGGTGCCGACAATCAACAGATCGCCGCTGCCGGTGGTGCGCACGATGCTGTTGTCTTGCAGATCCACGCCGCGGTCGGTGAACCCCCCCGTTCCCGCCGTGCCAGTGATCGTCAGCTTGGCCGTACCGGTGGTCTCGACGACGGAATTGGTCCAGATCACGACACCGCCCTGACTGCTCCCCGCCGCGTTGGTGCCACCTTGGCCGGTGATGGCGATGTCGCCGCTGACCGAACTGACGCGCGCGGTCGAATTCACGATATACGTTCCAAAGTCGAATCCCGAACCGCTGTCGGTGCTCGTGCCTCCGGTCCCGGTGATCGTGACGGTCCCTTGATTGGCACCCAATCCCGCCGCCGTGGATTCGACAATGCCCGTGATCAACACGCCCTGATTGTTGCCGGCGGCACTGATGCCTCCATTGCCCGTCAGCGTCAGATTGCCGGTGCCCGTGGTGCGGACGGTGGAAGTCCCGCCGGTCGTGAGGCCTCGGAAGTTGCCGGTCGTCGTGCCTGTCGAGTTGGCAATCAGCGTGATCCCGCCGTTGACGGTGCTCAGCGTGGACGTGCCATTGATCGAGATGCGTCCGCTGGATTGCAGGTTGATCGTCCCCGTGCCCGACGTGGCGAGCGCCGCGTTGCTGGTGACGATGACATCCACATCGCCTCCGGTCGCATCGTTCGTGAGGTCCACGTCGAGGCTGTTGCCGGACGCGAACGTGACGCTCGAATTGAGATTGACCGTGTCGCTGCCGGCATCGCCGTTGATCGTGAGGCTCGCGTTGTATGCCGCATCGACGCTCGTGATCGTCACGACGTCAGCTCCGCTGCCGGCATTGATCGTCAGCGAACTTGTCGGAATGGCGAATGTCACGCTCTCGCCGCCAACGTCCGAGTCGATCGTCATCTTCCCATCCGCACCGCCGGAATCGGTCAGCGTGATCGTCTCGGCCCCGGAGTTGAACGTGAAGACGCGAGCGGCGGCGCTCAGGTTGTCGATGACCGGCTCCAGGCCGAGGTAGCTGATCGTCGAGTTGCCGGTAATGGCGATCGTCCCGGCCGAGTTGCTCGTGAAGGTGTGCGTGACCGTCGTGAACGTCGAGCCGCCCGTCACGGTCAGCGAGTCACTCGTCGTCTGCGTGCCACCGTCGTAGGTGATCGTCTTCGTGGAAAAACTGCCTGGCGAGAGATCAATCGTCAGCGAATCGTTGCCGCCATCGGCGTTGATCAGAATCTGCGAGCCGGCAAACGACGTCAACGGGATCGTGACGGTCTTGTTGCCGTTGGAAAAACTGGCACCGGAAATCGCCGTCGTGATTTGCTCGGCGGCGTCGGTGAGAATCACGTTCGTGCCGTTGGTGCTGATCGTCAGGTTGTTGTTCTTCGTGCCGACGTCCGTGACCACTAGGTTGTTCGAGCCATCCAGCGTCACGGTCAATGACGGAATCGAAATCACAACGTCGTTGCCCGTCCCGCCGACGTAGCTGATCGCCGCAGTCAGTCCGGAACCGAGGAAGTTGCTGATCGAAGCGCCTTCGGCCAGTCCGTTGAACGTGCCGCTGACCGCGTCGGTGTCGTCGTTGTTGATGATCGTGAAGGAATTCCCAGCGACCGGGACAAAGCTGTTGAAGGCCGTCGTCGTCAGCGTCGCGCCGCCGAGCGTCACCGTCCCCGTGACATTGAGTTGATCGTGATTCGTCGCGGCGTTGCCGGGCGTCGTGCCACCGATCTCGACGGCGAACGTCGAACCGCTGACGAATGTGACGTTCCCCGAATTGAGGATGCCGGGACTGGTGCCCGGAGCCACGCTGCCGCCGCTCGCGATACTGACCGTTCCGTTGACCGTACCCGTGCCGCCCAGCGTGCCGGTGCTGTTGACCGAGACCGCGCTGGCAGCCACGGTCGAGCCATTCACGTTCAAGCGACCGGCATTGATCGTCGTCGTGCCGGTGTATGTCTCCGCCGCGGAGATGTTCCAAGTCCCTGTGCCCGACTTGACGAGCGCCGTCGCTCCGCCCGAATCGCCAATCACGGGTGCCAGCGTATGGGCCAAGGCGCTGTTCCCGCTGAGTGTCAAAGTCCGCGCTCCCGACTGGCCGTTGAAACCGATCGCGCCGGTGTTCGTGAAGCTGACTGCTCCGCTGCTGTTCGAGACCGCCAGCGTGCCGCCGGATGTCCCGACACTGAAGAGCCGATCGGTGCTCGCGGCGGCACCTTGGTAGTGCAACGTCCCGCCGTTGAGCACAAGGTTCGTGGCCGCGTTCGAGGACGCTCCGATTTGGCTCGATGAGCCGCCGTTGGCCAGTTGCGAAACGAAGATCGTCCCAGCGTTGATCGTCGTGCTGCCGGTGTAGGTGTTCGTGACGTTGGGCGCGAAGTAGCCGGTCCCCTGCTTGACGAGCGAAAAGTTGTTGTCGTTCGTGCCCGTTCCGCCGAGCACTCCGAGGTAGTCGAGATTGGCTGTGTTGTTCAGGGTCAGAGTGGCGGCGGTCGAATTGCCGTTGATGACGCGGCCCACTCCCGGCCCGATGTTGCTGGCTTGTTGCAGCCCAGCGATGGTTTGGCTGTTTCCGTTGAGCCTCAGCGCGGCGTTGAAGGCGACATTGTCCGTCCCCAGTGTGACCGTCGTCCCAATGGGCAACCGGTCGCTGCCTCCCGACAACGTGATCGAGCCGCTCTTGATGTTGGTCGCCCCGGTATAAGTGCTGGCCGCGGTCAGCGTGAGCGGCTCGACGCCGGTGCCATCCGAGCCATTGACCGTGAGACCGCCGCTGCCAGAAATCACGCTGGCGAGCGTCCGAATGGAACCACTGCCGGCATTGATCGTGGTCCCGCCCGAACCGTGATTGATCGCTCCGACAAAGCCGCCGAATGAAAACGGGCCGTTCAATGTGACCGCGCCGCTCGTGGTGGTGATCGTGCCCGCCGCATTTCCAGCGAGGTCCGAGCCGAGCGAGATCGCGCCGCTATTCGTCGTGACGGCGGCATTCAGCGTGACGTTGATGCCGCTGACGGTAACGCCGCCTGTGCCAGTCGCCGTGATCGGCGCGCTGACCGTGATCGACGGAGCCGTTTCGCGATCGAGCACCACGCTGGCATTGGTCGTTGAGATGCCGTTGATCCCCGCCAGTGAGGCGACCGTCAGTGCCGTCGAATAGTTGCGAACTCGAAACGTCCCAGTGCTCGCCGTTCCGGCCAGGTTGGAGACATTCGTCGTGAAAAGTGTCGAGCCGCCCCCCGTCATGCCGCCTGTTGCCTCCACAATCAGGCTCGTGTCGGTGAAGGCCGTGTCGCCGCCGACTCCGCTGCCGTCCCAGCCGACGGTCAATGGCGTGATGAGATGCAGCGTGGTCGAATTCGCGAGGCCGAGATTCACGCTCTTGAACGTGATGACGCCGCTATTGCTGTTGCCGACGATCACCCGTCCGGCAGTGATCGCGTTGAGATCCACTTGGCTCAGTCCCAGATTGCCGATGAACGGCTCGTCGGAGTTCAGGGCGATCGGACGGCCGTTCGTCTTTTGCCGCAGTGTCACCGCATTCGAGCCGGCCGTGATCGTCGCGCTGCTGGTGATGTCGATCGTGTCACCGATCAGCGTGATGAGTGCCGTGCCCGTGGAAGCGACATTGGCCGACGTGTCGAAACTGATGGCTCGGCCGTTGCCGACGCCGTCGTTGATGTTCGTGCCAGTGATTTGAATGGCTCCGTCAACCGTGCTCAGCCCCGTTCCGCTGCCGGTCATGTTCACGCCGACGCCCTGAAACGAAACCGCCGCGTTGCCGCCACCGGTGCCGTTCAAGGTGATCGAGGCCGCCGTCGCTCCGGTTCCGGTGGACGTCACTTTCGCGCCCGACTGCAACTGGATGCCGTTGATCCCGCCACCGCTGGCCGCGGCCGATGTCGTGCCCGTGATGGCGATGGCTCCGCGCACCGAGGTGACCAGCGCGCTGTTGGCAAGCTGCACAGCCAGATTGCTATCCGTGCCGGTCCCGCCCGTGCCCGTGATCGTGATCGTGGCCGCGTTCGTGCCCGTGCCCGTCGAACTGATCTGTGACGAGTTATTCACGAGCACTCCGCGATTGACGGTTGTCGTGCCCGTCGCGGAACCCGTGCCGGCGATCAGGACCGCGCCGTCAACGGAAGTCACAACGCTGTTCGTTAGAAACACGACCCCTTCATTACCGGTGGTTCCCGTGCCGCCAGTGCCGGTCAGCGTGATCGTCCCGACCCCTGCGCCGGTGCCGGTCGATTCCGCGCGAGCGGAATTCTGGAACACAATGCCGACATGCCCGCCGGTCGTCGCGTCATCTCCCCCCTGCCCGGTGACATTGATTGCACCCGTCCCCGACGTCGTGAGCGTCGCGCCATCGAGATTGACGCCGGTGAAATTTCCCGCCGCCGCGCCGTTCGAATTGCCCGCGACCGTGATCGCTCCGTTGACCGCGACAAGGCTCGAACCCGTCGTCATTGCGACGCTGCGGCTGGCTTGCAGGTTGAGCATCCCCGTGCCCGACGCGATCAAGTTTGCATTCGTGCCGACGCTGATCTGATCGATACTGCCGCCGCCGTCGTCTATCAGATTCACATCGAGACTTTTGTCCGATGCGAACGTGATGTCGGCATTGAGATTCACGATGTCGTTGCCAGCATCACCGTTGATCGTCAGGCTCGCGTTGAACCCCGCATCGACGCTCGTGATCGTGATCGTGTCGTCGCCCGTGCCGGCGTTGATCGTCAGCGAGCCGGTTGGGTTCGTGAAGTAGACCGACTCACCAAGCGTCGAGTCGATCATCGTCATGCCGTCAGCGGCGATGTTGTCCGTGACGGTGATCGTCTCGGCCCCGCCGTTGAACGTGAAGACGCGATTGGCCGCGCTCAGATTGTCGGTGACGGGTTCGAGGCCGGTGTAAGTGATGACGCGCGTGACGCCATCGACGATCGTGATCGAGCCGTCGCTGGCATTCGCGAAGACGTGCGTCACGCTGGTCACGGTGTCGGCCGCCAGAGTCAGCGAATCGCTCGTGCCCGAGCCGCCTTGATAGTCCACGTCGAAGCCCAGGTCCGTCGAGACATCCACGCTCAAACTGTCACTGCCGCCGAGTGTCTTGAATATGATCTTGCCGCCGGCTCCCAGCGCCGACGCGGGTACGGTGATTGTCTTGTTGCCGTTGGAGAGCACCGCTCCGGAGATTGCCGTGACGAATTGCTCGGTGGCTTCGGTGATGACGAGATTTGCTCCGATGCGGCTGAAGGTCAGCACGTTGTTCCTGCCCGTGCCGTCGATGTCTTCAATGACCAGATCGTTGCCGACTATCGCGGCGCTAAGCGTGAAGTCGTAGACGGTGAAGGTTTCGTCGATCGCAGGTTCGGTGTTGGGGAGCGCGATTCCCGCGAGGTCGGTGATCGACGGCGACGCGGCGAAATTCAGCCCCACCAGGCCATTGAATTGAGCGAGGTCGCCACCGCTGATGGTGATGTCGTACACACTGCCGCTGCCGCTGACACCGGTCACGGTCGCAGTGGTCGTGCCATTGATCGCGAAGTCGGCCGCGTCCACCCCGGTCACCGACTCGCTGAAGATGGCTCGGAAGACGAGCGTGTCGGCATTCGTGGGACTGGTGGCCGGTGTCTGTCGGGTGAAACTGAGAGTGCTCGGAGCCGCGTCGTCGAGACCGAACGTGAACGTGTTCTCGTCGTGGTCGCCGTTGGTGATGACCACGTCTCCCAGGGTCTCGTCGATCGGAATGCCGGACAGCAACGAAATGGTGATCGTGGTGCTGCCGCCAGCCGCGACGTTCGCTGCGGGAGCACTTGTCATTTGGTAGCCGTAGGGAAGCAAGATGCTGCCGATCGAGAGGGCGGACACGCCGCGATTCAGGAGCGTGAAGGTTCGCGACGTGCTGACCTGGAACGGCCCACCGCCGTCCGGCACGTTGGCCGCGGTCGTGTTGTCCGTCACCTGAATCTCCGGTGCCGAGACCGATTCGAGGCGCACTGCGTCGGCCAGCATGGTTCCCGATGCGGCGGTCGCGAGTTGCACGATCAGAGTGCCCGACGCGCCGACTCGAAACGAGCCGCCGAGATCCTCCCAGGTCACGCCATCTATGGTGAAATCGTTCGGAGCGACGGATTGATCGACCAGCACGGCTCCCCGCAGATTGGCGGGCGCGATGGAACCATCGTACGTGCTGAACGGCGAGACGGTCGATGCGCCGGCGATCGTCTGCCAGGTCGCCGACACGCGGTACAAGCTGTTCGGCGTCAGCCCCGTGAATGTCCAGGTCGCGGTGTTGACTCCGGCGCTCGACGGCATTTCCTTTTGATCGCCGAGATACCCGGCGACGGACGCCGACCAACCGGTATCGCTGTAACCCGCGTTTCCATCGTCCACTTGGCCCGTGTTGGCGGACTCGACCAGATAGCCCAAGGTGGTCGTGCCCACCGCGTCATTCCATGTCCCGCTACCCGTGATTTGGAGATGATCTTCATTGCCGGTATTGCTCGGCTCACCGGCGCTCCAGTTGGTGTATTCGCCACCGACCGCGCTGCCTCCGGCCCCCCCCGACCAGAATTGAACTCCCACATCCGGCCCGGTGTCCCACAACCATGCCCCTTCCACGGCCGAGTCCGTGCCACCGATCCAGGCGTTGCTGCCACCCGTCGCGGTCAGGGCAGCGGCATTCTCGGCGGCCGAACGGATCGTGGCCAAATAGCCTCCCGGCACATCCAACGGAGCCTGTGACTTGGCGGACGTCCAAGTTCTCGCCGTCGCGATGTACGTGAATGTGGACGCCGCGTTGGCCACGTCGCCATCGAGCGTGAACGTCGTGGGCGATTCGTTGGGATCGCCGTTGACCAGCGACACTTCGCCGATGAACGCGCCGGCCGTGGACGAGGATCGTTGCACGCTGAAGGTCGTCGAACTGAAACCCGCTCCGGACGCCGCAGGGAGTTGCGTCGCCGGGCTGGACGTCAGCGTGTAGCCATTCGGCAGCGTGAGTTGCCCGATCGTGAGCGCGGTGGCTCCGTAGTTGCGGATCGCGATCGTGCGATTGAGCGCCGCGCCGCCGAATGTCGTTGTCCCCAAATCAATCCGGCCTTCGCCATCCGCCAGCAGCAAGTTGCCGCCGGTGACGTCGAGTAGCACGATTTCCGGGTCCACCAACCGCTCGATGCGGATCGCGTCGGCGATCGCCAGATTCGCCGCGTGGCTGTCGCTGAGCGTGATGGTCAGCGTGCCGCCCGCGCTGGCGACTCGCACCGGCAATCCCAAGTGTGCCCACTGCGACCCGCCGTCCGTGAGGTCGTCCGGAGCCACGCTTTGATCGACCGTGGTCGCCTGCGGGCCATCAGAGCCGGTGACCGTGAAGTTGGCGGTGGTCGTGTTGTTGCCAGCGTCTTCCAGCCACGTCGCAGAGACCTGGTAGAAGCCCGCCGCCAATCCGGTGAACGTCCAAGTGGCGGTTTCGGTGCCTGCCCCCGGTGTGTGCTGGCGACTGTCGCCGAGATGGCCGGTTGCACCGCTGGACCAAGTGCCGACCTGCGAGTAACCCGCATCGCCATCGTCGATCACTTGCACCGTGGACACCGTGCCGACGACCTGGAAGTTGAACGGATTCTCGTCGAGGTCCGACGTCGCCAACGAAACGAGGCCGCTGATCGTGCCGAGGTTCCCCGCATTGAAACGGAGTTGGAACGTGCGCGTGGCGGCGGGAGCCAGCGTCGTCTGTCCGGAATCACTGACGATTTCAAAGCCGGCCGGCGCGTCGATGGTCGCCCCCAGCGTCAGCGACCCGGCACCGACATTGGTCACCACGAACGTCTTGGTCACGGACTGACCGATATCGGTCGTCGGATACGTCACGACTCCCGAATCATCGACGACGTTCGTGCCGCCATCGACCGTCAGGGTGACATTGTCCGCAATGGCACCGCTCGTCACGTGCCCGGCGAGTGTGAACGTGAACGGATCGCGATCGCTGGCGGCGTTGGGAGCATTGGACGCATCGACTCCCGTTCCCTGGATCACCAGCACGTCTTCGTCGGGGTCGTTCGAGAAGATCCGCAGCTCGTCGCGAAATTCGCCGACGGCGGCCCCGCTCAGCGTCACGGTGATCGACGCCGACGTTCCCGGAGTCAACGTCAGTGGCAATCCGCCCGGCACGCTGACCGTGTACGCACTGCCGACCCCCGCCCCCAAGTCCACGGCGGTGATGACCAGATTCGGTGCGCCGGTCGGTGCGTCGTTTTTCACAGTAATGAGCTTCGCCAGATTGTTGCCCAGCGTCGTATTGAACGGCACATCGCCGGTGAAATCACTGGCGTAGTCCGCACTGTTTTGAACTCGCAGTTCCGGTTGATTGATCGTCGGCAACCCAAACGAAACTCGCTCCAAACGCAGAGCATCCACCGCGATGGCATGGCCAGCAACGCCCGGATCGAGCAGCTCGACCACGAGCGTGTGGCTGGTCAAGGGAAAGACTCCCAGCTCGCTCCAACTCACCCCGAACTGATCGAAGTCGCTTGGAGCCGCCGTCTGATCGAGCACGAAGCCTGTCAACAACCGGCTGTCGTCGTAGACTCGCACTGGCACGGAGCCGAGTTGATTCGCGGCCGGCGGGAAACTGGTTAACAGGCTATAGGTTCCGGGGGTCAGCCGATCGAACGTCCAGCGCACCGAATTGCTCGCGGAAGCCGTCACCGTCGTGAGCGCGTCGCCGCCGTAGCCGCTGGCGCTTTGCGAATGTGCCGTCCAAGAGGCGGGGCCGGGTAGCAATTCAAAACCGGCGTCGCCGTTGTCGATCACGCGCGGCGCGTCGTTGAAAATCGTCAGCGTTTCGACGGCGCTGTAGCTCACCGACCCCAACCCGGCGACCGACACGACCGAACCGCTGTCGTACACGACCTGACCCTGGCCATCGAAGGAAAGCTGATCGGTCCCGTTGCCGCCGTTGATCGCGCCGCGCAGCACGATTCCGTTTGAAAAGAAGAACTGGTCATTGTCATCGTTGCCGTTGAGCTGTGTCTGTGACGTGGCGCCGATGCGCGACCGGATGTCGAACACATCCGCTCCCGCATCGCCGTTGATCGTCAACGCCGCGTTGTACGCCGCATCGACGCTGGCAACAGTGACGGTGTCGTCACCAGCCCCCGCGTTGATCGTCAGCGAGCTGGTGGGGTTCGCGAATGTCACCGACTCACCCAGCGTCGAGTCGATCGTCATGTTCGAGCCGGTCGCGTCGGTCAGCGTGATCGTCTCGGCCCCGCCGCTGAACGTGAAAATGCGATCGGTCGCGCTCAGATTGTCGGTGACTGGTTCCAAGCCCGTGTAGAAGAACTTCGCGTTTCCGGTGATCGAGATCGTGCCGTCACTCGCATTGACGAACGAGTGCGAGACGTTGGTGAACGTCGCCCCGCCGGTCACCACCATCGAGTCTCCGGTGCCGACCGTGGGATCGCCGCCGTCGAAGGCGATCGCCTTCGTGAAGTTGCCGAGCGACAAATCGACCGTCAGCGAGTCCTCGCCCAAGCCACCGTTGACGATGATTTGCGACCCGGTGACGGACGCGAAGGGAATCAGGACCGTGTTCGTGCCGCTGCCCGTCGCTCCCGCGATCGACGTCGCGAGCACATTGCTCGGATCGGTCAGCACGAACCGGCTGTTCGTCGTGTCGGACTGGATCGTCAGCGTGCTGGTCGAACCGAAGCTGTCACTCACCACGAGTTTGCCGGAGCCATCCAGGCTGACGTTTGTTGTCGTCACGACCACCGATACGTCCAGCCCGTAGAGTTGAATCTTATTGGTCGTGGCCCCGGAGACTTTTGCGAAGTAAGTCCCCGCTGTGCTCAGGACAAAACTGCTGATCGACTCGGTACCACCGAGGCCCGTTGCGTTCGCGGTGGTGAGCACCGTCGTGCCATTCGTGTCCAGCAGTTGCAGTGTCAGGTCACTCTGTGCGGCCGAACTAAACGACGCTTCGGGACCGCCCTGTGGCCCTTCGAGGTATGTCGTACCGCGCGGGGTCAGCGTCAACGTTGCCGCGGCACCTGCCGAAACCGTGAACTGAAAGAAGTCGGAATCGGTTTCGTCGTCAATGCTGACGAAAGCCGTGTCGGTCGCGCCGACGGAAGTGCTCGATCCCGACGTGCCACGGCTGACCGAGTCGAGGTGATTGAGGGTGCCGAGGTTTGTCGCTGTTCCGAACGTGTCGTTGCCGCCGCTCTTCTCCAGCACGTCACCATAACCGCGTTGCAGGGCGAGAATGTCATCGAGTTGCGGTCCGTCAAATGCTGTGCTGACGAACGGCTCCATGAGGAACAGGGCGTCGCTCGATTCGACGTGGTCGATTCCCACGCCGTGCCCGGCTTCGTGCATGACCACGTTCCGCATCGCCAGCGAGTTGCTGGCCGTGCCACCGAAAAACGTCGTATTGTCGGTGTCGATGACCATGTCCCCAGTGTCGGGGAAATAATTGTACGCCAGCACGTTCGACCCGCTCTGCCCGTCAATCGAATGCCCGCCAATGAGCACGTCGGGCACGGTCGCCGAGCCGCCCGTCGTTGGAATCGCCGTCGCGCTGCCGACTGCGACGTACGCGTAGTCAAGGCCGCTGAGATTCGCGAGGCGACTGAACGAGGTGTTGAAGATCGAGAACCAGGGCCGTGCGGTCAGGTCGCTGCCCGCCGCGGTACCGTACAAGCCATCCATGAACGCGATGAGACTGCTGACGGCTGACGATTCCCCGGTGATCGCCGGTGTGATCGTCGAACCGTCGGGGACGATGCCCCAAGTGAGCGTCGTCGGTTGTCCCTGAGTCAACCCGCCGCCATTGGTGATCGTGCTCGACCAGCGATTCACAGGATCGAACTGAAACGGTTCGATCGGCCCACCACTGGTATTCGTGCCCGGCTCCAGCACAAAGATTCCGTCCACTCCCGCCACGATCGGATCGTGGGACAACAATGTGCGATCTTCCAGCATCTCGACCCGCGCGCACAACGGCACCGGAGCCCCCGTCGCGCGCCGCGTACGCAACCGGGTTCGATGACGAATGGCATATCTCTGTGGCTCCAGGCAAACAGCCCGGAGCCAGTTCAGCAGCAGCATGCTGGCTCCCCTTGGGAGATTTCAGTCACGTTTTTGGGCTCCCCGGCTACCGTGAACGATCGACGACGGACTCGACGCAGAAACCATTTCTCATTCTCTTTCACCACAACAAGCGACCGGCTCTTGTTCTGCATCCAGCCGGTTCACGGATCCTCCAGCGATGGCTCCCAACCTGGGATGCCGACTGTGCAACCGCCGGAGGAAATCACGCCTTCCCCTCCGTAATTCCAGACCGATCGCGGGTCCGTCACAACGTGGCGGACTTTGCGCGCAGCGATCCACCCAGATGGGTCGCAGAAAACGCGCCAAGATGTGTCAAACGGGCAACGCGATCGGTGCTGACGCTGGATCGCGTCACAACCGCCACTGTCGCTACGATCGCAACACGACAACCAGCACAGGTCGCACAACCGGACGTCTGTGGTCACCGCTTGATACCATCCGGAATGGACCGCTCGTTCGACTGTCAAATCCTCTGAACAGCCTGTGTCAAGGCAGGCTATGCAGAACCGCAGGGTTGATCGTGCCGTCGAGTCGGGGGTTTTCTCCCCGTGGTCGACATTCATCTCGGCAAACGACCAGCGGCCTGCCGCCTGTCCAGGTGCCTAACGGGACACGTGGTGTAGAACTTTTCCGGCGTTGCCTGTCGCGACCACTTCCCCTGCGGTATATCTACGGCCGTATCGCTTGCCATCCGTTTGAGGAAAACTTTGAGCACACCTTTCTCGTGCTCCGATTCCAAAGACTCTTGGCGCGTGTGCCACGCACAGAATTCGCACTGTTGTGGCGTGTTCCCCACGCCACTTTCCAATCGGAATCACTTTCGAGAAGGGAGCCGCAGCATGTCTCGCCGCACCAATCTGCCGACTACGAACTCCGCGCTTTCGCTGGACATGGGAAGTCCAATGACACACCGGGCGGATGCCCGAGCAAACCGGCGGCGAATCAGTCGTCGTCGGTTCTTGCAGAACACCGCGTCGTTGGGAGCCGCGTTTTGGGTGGCCGGAAACTCCGCGTGGGCTGACAGCAAGTCGGCCAACGACATCGTCAACATCGCGTGCATCGGAGTTGGCGGGAAGGGTTCCAGCGATACCGATCAGGCCGGTAACCACGGCAACATCGTCGCCATCTGCGATATCGACGAGCAGCGGCTCGGCAAGAAGGGCGAAGCGTTTCCCAAGGCGAAGAAGTTTGTCGATTACCGGCAATTGCTCGACGAGATGCACAAGCAAATCGACGCGGTCGTCGTCAGCACTCCCGATCACACGCACGCGCCGGCGGCGGTCCGGGCCATGCGTCTCGGCAAGCACGTCTACTGTCAGAAACCGCTCACGCATTCCGCGTGGGAAGCCCGCTTGATGCGCGACACGGCCCGGCAACAAAAGGTCGCCACGCAAATGGGCAACCAGGGGACGGCCGACAGCGGTCTCCGCGCTGGCGTGGAAATCGTCCGATCCGGCGCGATCGGTCCCGTGCGCGAAGTGGTCGCCTGGACGAACCGGCCGTTCAAATACTGGAAGCAGGCACCGGACCTCGTCGCGCGGCCGAAGGAAATGCCGGACGTCCCGTCGCACGTGCATTGGGACTTGTTCATCGGCGCGGCCCCGATGCGGGCGTATCACCCGGTCTACCATCCGCACGATTGGCGCGGCTGGTGGGATTTCGGAACCGGTTCGCTCGGCGACATGGCGTGTCACACGACGAACCTCCCGTTCATGGCGCTGAAGCTCGGCTACCCCACCGCCGTGTCGGCCATCAGCGGCGACGTCAACCCCGAAACGTATCCCGCGTGGGCCACGATCACGTATGAATTCCCCGCGCGCGGCGATCTGCCTCCGTGCAAGCTCACGTGGTACGAGGGAGCCAAAGACGGCCAGCGTCACTTGCCACCGGCCGAACTGTTTCAGGGCGAGAAGCCGTCCGACAGCGGCTGCCTGATCATCGGCGAGAAGGGAACGATGTTCTCACCGAACGACTACGGAGCCAATCACAAGCTGCTGCCGTTGAAGAATTACGAAGGCTACAAACCGCCCGAACCCACGCTCGCCCGTCACGAACTCGGCCGCGGCAACGACGACAATCAAAAGCTCGAATGGGTCCGAGCCATCAAAGGCGGCCCGGCTCCGCTCTCAAACTTCGACTACGCCGCCGTTCTCACCGAAACCATGCTCCTCGGCAACGTCGCCGTGCGCACCGGCAAGCGCCTCGACTACGACGCCGAAACCCAAACCTGTAAGAACTGCCCGCAAGCCTCGCAATTCATCAAGCCGGAATTCCGCGAGGGGTGGAAGATCTAACAGTAGATCATGAATTCGGAAATCCTGAACCCGGTTCACCGAAGTTTCAGCACAACGCCCCCCGGAGTGAAACAGCGTCACTCGCTCAACAACAAAGCCGGCAGCGAAATGCGCTGACGGCTTGTTCTGGGAGCGGAGAGGGGGGGATTTGAACCCCCGAGACCTTTCGGCCTGCCGGTTTTCAAGACCGGTGCAATCAACCGCTCTGCCACCTCTCCATACTTGGAATTGTCGCCGCGAGTCTACCGGAACATTCGAGGGGTCGCAACGGCGTCGAATCTGATCAGGGTCGGGCAATTTTCATTCAGCGAGTGACTTCCGTGCGGCGGCGTGGTTGGGGTCCAAGGCGACGGCCGCGCGAAGCCACATTCGGGCCAGTTCGGGTTTGTGCAGCTTGCGAGCCAGCATTCCAAGTTGATACCGCAATTCAGCGCTCTTCGTGTCCGCAGCCACTTGACCGTGCAGTTCGACAAACTCTCGTTCGAGATTCCGCGATTCTTCCATCAGCCGGGTCTGTTCGGCCGCATGTTCCGCATCACCCACCTGGCCGTACGCCTGAGACAATTTGAACCGCGCAGTTCCGTCGTGGGGATGAATCTGGAGGGCAAGCTCCAAGATGGGCACTGCCGCTTGTGATTGTCCCTCCGTCATCAACAAGGTGGCCTTGTAGATCAGGGCCGGGACATGTTCAGGATCGAGTTCCAGGGCGCGAGCCACGGTTTCGTGTGCTTGATCGTGCCGGCCCAGCCCTTCGTGCGCTTCGGCTTGCAGAACGAGTGTCTCGGCGGTGATGGGAACGGGGGTCAGAGTTTCCAGGCAGCCTGCATGGTCTTGCATTCTGAGTTGACACTCGGCGAGTTCCGTCAGGATTTCGTGGAGGTCACTCGGCCGGGAGTCGCGCCGCAACGATTCGCGATAGTGTTCGATGGCGTCACGGAATTGCTCAGTGTCTTTTCCGATCAAACCCAACAGACGATCCGGGCGCGAGTCGGTCGGTACGTCGCGAGACAGGATGCCGAGTTCGTCGGTTGCGTAAGCAGTCGCTCCGAGGTCGTAATACGCCACGGCCAGCCAGCGCCGGGCGGCATGCTTTTGCGGATCGTATTCCAGCGCCGAGCGAGCGGTGGCGACGGCATCGGTGAAGCGGCCCAGACGGTAATAGGCTCCCGCGGCATTCGTCCACGCGTCCACACGAGTCGCCTCGTCGTTCACAGCGTGTTGCAATTCTTCCAGTGCGGCAGCGTCGTCCCCGTCTTTCAGCAGCAGAACGCCCGCGAGCAGGGACCGATAGCTCTCGTTCCCAGCGTTGTGTCGGAACCAATCCAGTTCCTGGCGTACGACTTTGAGATTCCCGGCATCGAGTGCGTGCAATGCTCGTTGGTAGTGGTCCGCTGGTCCAGACGACTGCGGCCACTGGCTTAGTACGATCGCCGCCACCAGCACGCTGATCGCAACAATCCACCATTGGAATCGGCGAATCTTCGACATGCGCGGGGCCGGGCGATGAACAGGATTGCGGCTGACACTAACCCGAAGCGTAAGCGAGGGCGGTACCGTACTCCTTCGCTGACGCATCGGGTTGGTATGGTTCAGCCACTTGAGGAAATACCAAATAGAAGAGGCGGCCGAACTCTGTCGACCGCCTCTTGCTTGTTGTGGCATAACTGACGGCCTCCGCCGTCAGTGAAGGCTGAAGTCAGCATCCCGAAGGACACTTACTTCTTCTTGGCAGCCTTCTTCTTGGGAGCAGCTTTCTTCGCAGCTTTCTTGGCCATCGAAGTTCCTCCTTCTGGAGCCAATGTGGTAGATCGTCTAGCCGCTGGCTTAACCGGGATATTCGCAGCGAGATGAACCACCCTTACCAGGATTCGTTTGGCTTCCGACGTGTCAACCGTGACAAGGCGGCGGTGAACGATAGAGCCAAGGTGTGTTCCACTTCGTATGACCACACTGCGAGTGAACGCCGAAGGTCATCGTGAATGGGTGTCACACGTCTGAACTCACACCACTCACACTTAGCTTGAGCGAGATACTAAGCATTTCGGAAAAAACTGCAACCCAAATTTTGCGCAAACTTGCAGAATTGATCCGAGATGCTACGCGAGCGATCGTCAGCGGGTAATGTCACGAGCGTGCGCGCGCGATGCGATGTGATCGCGAGACGATGATGATCGCGCGTCGCGCGAGACATCGTGTACTCGTCGCGACGAGTGCGAGAGCGATGCCGCGTGCGGCGCGATCACGAGTGACGAGAAGCGGCGATCGCGCATCGAGCGCGATCACAAACGCGAGAGCACATCGCGCATGTAATGGATGCTGTCGCGCGCGATCTTCTCGGCGCCGGGCGAGTAGTCGAAGACTTCGACCGACACCCAGCCGTCGTACCGAACATCGCGCAAAGCCCTGAAAATAGGCTGATAATCGGTCGTTCCCATCCCCGGACCCAGCAGGTTGCTGTCGTTCACGTGGAAGTGTCCGACGCGTCCCGCGTAGCGCTCGATCAGCGTCGGAATCGACTCGGCCTCGCTGAGCATCGCCTTCACATCCTGATGCAGGACGAAGTTCGATTGACCCGTGCGGTCGATCAATTCGATCGCGTCGGCGCACGTGAGAATGAAGTTGGTCTCCTTCGGCGTCAGCGGCTCCATGCAGATGCGCACGCCACGTTCCGCGAGCGCCGGCAGCGCCGCGCCGAAGACTTCGGCGGCGCGCTCCATCCCCTGCTCACGATTTGTCGTCGCCGACAAATTTCTTTGCATCGGAGAACCAAACACCATCAGGTCGCCACCAAAGTCCGCGCACGCGCGACCCAACTCGATGATGTACGCCGCTGTCGCCTTCCGCACGGCGGCTTCTTCCGACGTGAGATGCAATCCCTCCGTCTTCGCCAACAGCCAGTGCAGTCCGATGATTTGCAAGCCGTGATCTTCCGCCTGCCGTCGCAGCATCTGTCGCCGTTCGATCGAGACATCCGTGATCCGCTGCGCGAGCGTGAACGGGGCGAGTTCGATCCCCGTGTAACCCGTCTCTGCGATGAATTGGCACTGGCGCTCCCAGTCCCAATCGACAAACAGTTCCTGGCAGATGGCGAATTTCATGGTGGCTCGTTCGAGGAGGGATTTGTTTTGACGTCACCGGGGGACTGACGCCCCCCGCTCGCCTGTTGGTTCGGACTTGTTATACACTGGCACCAAGATCACTGACCACCGACTGGACACACCCGTGACGCAGTTTGTCATCGACCACCTGTTGAGCCTCGGAACGGTCCTGGGCTACCTGCTGACATTGCTGCTCGTGCCGTGGGTTTTCCTGCAAAGAAACAAGCAGCCGGTGAGCACGCTGGCGTGGATCATGGCCATCCTGCTGCTGCCGTATGTTGGCGGGATGTTGTTTTTGGTCTTCGGCGTGAACCGGGTCGAACGGCGAGCCACCCGCAAGCTGGAATCCAACTTGGCAATCGGCCGCGCTCTCCCGGAATTGACGCAGTACCAACTCGTCCCCGAAGAAGCCTTCGAACCGCAGGTCCAACGGCTGATGCGGCTGGCCGACCGCGTCACCGATGCGCGACCGTGTCATGGGAACAAGGTGGAGATCCTGGCGGACACCAACATGACTCAGGGGCTGATTGAACAGGCCGTCCAATCGGCCACGCACTCCCTGCACCTCGAATACTACATCTGGCAGCCGGACCGGACCGGAGCACGACTCCGCGACATGCTGATCGAACGGGCCAAAGCGGGCGTGCAGGTGCGTTTTTTGTACGACGGCATCGGATCGTTCGGCCTCACAAAGAAGTTTCTGCAGCCCATGCTCGACGCCGGAATTCAAGTGGCTTCATTCCTGCCCGGTCGCTCGTGGCGCGAGCGCTGGTCGATCAACCTGCGCAGCCACCGCAAGATCGTGATCGTCGACGGACAGGTCGGGTTCACCGGCGGCATGAACGTCGGCGATGAGTATCTCGGACGAAACCCACACCTCGGTTACTGGCGCGACACACACCTGCGGTTGCACGGCCCGGTCGTGCTCCAACTGCAACAGGTCTTCGCCGAGGACTGGTATTTCGCGACCGGCGAACAGCTCACGCATCACGACTACTTCCCGCATCCCTCCGAGCCGGGAGAACAGGTCGCGCAGGTTGTGGCCAGTGGACCGGAAGGCGATTACCCCGCGTTTCATTCCCTGTTTTTCGCCGCGATCAACGAAGCTCGCGAACGAGTCACGCTGGCCACTTCATACTTCGTTCCCACCGAGGCACTGACGATGGCGCTGGAAACTGCCGCCCAGCGCGGAGTCCAAGTCCGACTGCTGCTGTCCGGACGCGGAGCCTACCTGTGGATGGTCCTGGCGGGTCAATCCTATTACGAATCGCTGCTGGCGAGTGGTGTCGAGATCTACGAATACCAGAAGGGTCTGATGCACTCGAAAACGTTGACGATTGACGGCATCTGGTCGCTGGTCGGCAGTGCGAATCTCGACAGTCGCAGTCTGCTGCTCAACTTCGAAGTGGGTGTGGTGATGTACGACCCGCGGATGGCCGCCAAGCTCGAAGACCAATTCGACGCCGACCTGCGTCACGCCACGCGGATCGATCTCGCCGAGTGGCTGTACCGGCCGTTCTCGCAGAAACTCGCCGAGAATTTCTTGCGCTTGTTCGAACCGATCCTGTAGCTTGGGCACTCCTGTCAGACCTCACCCACTCCCCGCCCTGCCATTGCCTTGACCTAGCGGTTTCGCAATAATCCGACCCGTCACGACGAATCGTGACAAGCAGAGACAGTTGCCGGTCTGGACGCCTTCCAGTCAGGCGTGTCGTCCCGCCGCAGTTTTCGTTGTTGAGCCCTTCCCAAAAAGTGCCCGCCTCGGCTGTGTGGCCAAATCTGCTCGCGAGTTGTTCGGATGAGGGAATTGTTGTTTCACATCGGTTCCGTACGTCCATCTATCAGTTTGTTTTTGTGGAGTGCAGCAATGCCACAGGGTAAGATCAAGAAGGTCGTGAGTGAAAAGGGTTTTGGGTTCATTGAAGGAGACCGGGGCGACCTGTTCTTCCATCACTCCGAGGTCAAGGACGTGACCTTCGAGGAACTCCGAGTCGGCCAGACGGTCGAATTCGAAGTGGGCCGGGGCGAAAAGGGACCGCGAGCCACGTCCGTCCGAGTCGTGGGTTAGTCGGGATTTTTCCTGCCGATCGCCGTTCATCGGCGATGGCAAACTAAGAACCGCCCCTGGATCACCGATCCAGGGGCGGTTTCGTTTTTCCCTCCACGCGCGTAGTCACTTCTCCCTCCGGGGATGTCGATCAAATCGCCACCCCGCTTGCCGGGGTGGTTCAACGACTTTTGCACTACTGATTTTCTGAGGAATGTGATTCGGTTGCCTTTTCACGGTTTACTTGTGTGATGAAGTAGGAACGCAAGTCACCGTCGTGCCATTCGCAAGCCCCTTCCCTACGCAGGTCAACGATTCGGTATTCGTCGGAACTGTAGATGACTGCAATGGTGTGGTTGCCCTGAAGGCCTGAAATGTCAATCGGAAGAAGCGGTTGAGTCGTGCCAGTGTGGTGACGAAATCTGTCCGTGACCGATTCCCAAATCCCCTGTTCATCACGCCACAACCCATATGGTGTGCAGTTTTCAAAGTAGTGTTGGATGTCGGCGGGAATTTTCGTTTGGAGTCCACGCTGGAGTTGTTGGATTTGTTGCTCAGTCAATCCAACGTGATCAATGAATCTGACCGAGAGTTTTTTTCCCACACGGTCAAGCCAGTCGAAGAAAACCGAGTCCAATCCGCCTGGAGGCTCATCGGTGTTTGTCTGAGCGTTCATTCAGAATCCTGACTGCTGCATTAGGCAACCTGACAACTGCGATGGCGCGCCGACTCACTTGTTTTGACCAGATCCGCTCGTCGCAGATGAAGCCGGAACCACAACGCCATCGCGTTCCGCCAGCCGTCTCGCTGTGCGAACTCCGGACGACAACGCTCCCTCCATCCAGCCGACGAACGCATAGCAGACGTGTTCACCGGCGAAGTGCATTCGGCGGTGGTGGCCTCGGTCGAGCAGCGGGCCAACGGTCGTCACTTGGCCTGGAGCCGGGAATGAATAGGTCCCCTTCGCCCACGGGTCGGAGACCCAATCGACGAAGCGGCCATTCACGATCGCCGCCCCCATGCCGGGGAACAGCCGATCTAACTCCGCGCGAAAGCGAGCGGGACGTTCCTCGGCGGGCCAGCCTCGGCACTCGTCTGCCGCGCGACCACCAGCGAATGCCACGAGGGCGTGTTGCCCGTCGTCTCCCTGACCGGCCGATGTTTCCCACGTCATCTGCACCGAGCCGGTGGACATCGCATTCGGTTGACGTTGCAGGTCGCGCCAGATCGGCCGCTTGAGGACCGCGAGGTATTTCGTGCTGGCCGCCAGCGGCACGACAAGTTGCGGAGGCAGCGTTGGATCGAACGCGATCTTGTTCCACGTCGTGGGAGGCACTGTGAGGACCACGTCATCGAATTCCAACGACTTCCCATCCGCCAGACCGAGCGTGACTTTGTCTTGTCGAATGCGAATCGAATGCACGGGAGTGCGCAGCCGAATCGTTTCAGCGCCTCGTGTCTTAACCAGAGACGCCGCGAGCTTCTCGGCGAGTTGCTGCGTGCCGCCGACGCAGTGCAGCGTGTCGGTCTCGTCCCAAAACTTCTGGAGCCCCGCTCCCTTGATGATTGCGAGAATCCCCAGCAGGCTCTGCCACGCGGGAATCAACCCGTTGATCCCCGTCATCTGGATCGAAATCAGTTCCTTGACGCGCGGTTCAACGTCCAAACCAACGATCCAATCTTCGAGCGACTGTCGGTCGATCTGCCGGGCGTTGGGACTCTCCCACGGACGATACGCATGGATCGGCATCGCGGCCGCGTTCAGTTTCTCCAGCGTCGCGCGAGTGTTTTTCCAAAGTTCTCGCGCGGCCTCGGGTTTCAGCACGTCATCACCGAGTTGAATGACATCGGCCGCTTCCCACGGCATCTCGGTGAATCTCAGCCCGAACCGTTTGGCGTACGACATCCACGTCGGCTGGTTCGGCCCAACGAGTTCGCCGCCACCCTCGACCGTCTTGCCGTCGATCAGATCTCGATACGTCAGCACGCGCCCACCGACGCGGTCGCGCGCTTCCAAAACCGTGACCCGATATCCAGCCATCGCCAATTCATCCGCACACGCCAGCCCGGCAAACCCCGCCCCGATGATCGCGATGTGCGGCAGATTCGCATCGGGCGCCGCGGCCTGTCCGTGTTCGAGGCTCATCAGCCCGCCCGCTGTCGCCAGCGCTGCTTTGAGCACGTCGCGCCGCGTCGGTGCCTCGGGCCATTCCGCAAACCGTCGTTGCAACAGTTGGTAGACCGGCATGAGCATGGCCGATTCCTTGATACGTGGGGTCGTCAGCTTGGCCGATCACCAGCGTCGCACAGCTTCTGCAAGTCGCGAAAGAACTCCGGGTACGTTTTCGACGTGCATTCCGGATTGGCGATGCGGATGCCCGGTGACCGCAGGCCGATCAGTGAAAAACTCATCGCCATGCGGTGGTCGTCGTAGGTTTGAATCGTCGCCGGTTGCGGGGCACCGGGATGAATCGTCAGGCCGTCGTCGTGCTCGTCCACGGTGATGCCCAGCCGGCGCAGTTCGGTCACGAGGGCGGTGATGCGGTCGGTTTCCTTGTGCCGGATGTGCGCCACGTTGCGAATGCGCGTGGGGCCGTCGGCGAAGGGGGCGACCGCCGCCAGAGTCTGCGCCGTGTCGCTGATGGCTCCCATGTCGATGTCGATCCCCTTCAGCGGTCCGCCAGTGACCGTGACACTTCCCGATTGGAACAGCACGCGGCAGCCCATTTTTTCCAGGGCGTCGACGAATTGCATGTCCCCCTGCAACGAGTGGCGAGTCAGACCAGCGACCGCGACCTTGCCGCCGGTGATCGCGGCGGCGGCGAAGAAGTAGCTGGCGGCCGAGGCGTCGGGTTCGATGTCATAGTTCGCCGCGCGATACGGCTGCGGGTGACAAACGTATCGCCCGCCGAGGTCGCTTTCGACTTGCACGTTGAACTGAGCCATCACACCGAGCGTCATGTCAATGTACGGTTCGGAGACGAGATTCCCTTCGAGCACGATTTCGACCGAACCCTTCGCCGCCGGCGCGGCCATGAGCAGGCCGCTCAGATACTGGCTCGAAATGTTTCCCTTCACGCGCGCCACGCCGCCGGTCAGCCCGGCCGCCTGGATCACGACCGGCGGGCAATTGGTGCCGAGTTCACAGGTGACATCCGCGCCGAGTTGCCGCAGTGCGGACACAAGTTCGCCGATCGGCCGCTCGCGCATCCGCGCGTTGCCGTCCAGTCGGTAGCGACCCGAACCAAGGGCGCAGAACGCAGTCAGAAATCGAATGCTCGTCCCGCTGTTTTCCAGCCACAGTTCGGCGGATCGCGATGGGATCAGTCCGCCTTGACCCTGCATGACGACGACGCTGGATTCCACATCGTGACGCACGTCCAACCCCAGCCGCTGCAGGCTGTCGATCATCACCCGCGTGTCCTGACTGTCCAGCACGCCGGTCAGTCGCGAACGGCCGTCAGCCAGTGCGGCGACGATCAACGCCCGGTTCGTCAGGCTCTTCGAGCCGGGCGGGCGAATCGTGCCGGAGACCGGCTTGGTGACAGGGGTGATTTCGATTGTGTTCGACATGTGGAAACGGGACGGGTTAAACGATCTGTCCCCTCTCCCCCCTTGGGGGAGAGGGTTAGGGTGAGGGGCAGTGCGCCCCCGGTTTGATTTTCAGTGAAGGCTTCAGAGACGTGCGCCCCTCACCCCCGACCCCTCTCCCCCTGCGGGGGCGAGGGGAGTCTTACTTTTGCCCGGCCACGAAACTGTCGTACCGTTTTTGAATGGCCTCGCGGGATGGTGTCGCGCCGGCGGAGACGTTGACGCGGTACTTCATCATCAGCGGTTTTTCTGGTTCGAGCTTCGATTGAAAGAACGCGCCAAACCGGCCGTACGGACGCTCTGAATACCGCGACGGTTTCGGCAGCGCCGGGTCTTCAAAGTATTCGGCGTTGAACCGCGTGCCGTCCACTTCGTAGGTCATCGCCAGCCAGCCGAGGTTGATGTGGCCGTTGGGGTCTTTGCGATCGTCGACTTCAAACGCCTTCGGGTCTTCGGGGAATCCCGACGGGCGGACGTACCGAGCGGAATTCTTGTCCGCGACTTCCTGCGCCGCGCGGAATTGAAAGCCCGCGTGCTGGCGATCTCCATCCAGCGTGATGACACCCTTGCGGCTGTCGAGTTTCGTGGACCAGTCGATCTGCCAGCCGTAACCCGGAGCCGCGTCGGTCGCGTACTTCGACACCGAAATCGTTCGCGTTTCGACAACGATCAACTGATCCTTCTTGTCGATCCAGTGGATTTCAGTCGTCATGCTTCCTTGCTTGCCGTCGGCCGATTGGCTGACGATCTTGCTATGCCGCTGGCTGTCGAACGGGCCGACGGCTTTGAGGTTGATCCCGCAGTGCCAGAAGTCCGCGCTGCCACCTTCGTACGATGTTTTGTTCCACGCGGCGTACAGGCCGCGGTGATGCGGGAAGTGGCCGCCGGCTCCTTTGGTGATGAGCGTCCTCGTCCCCGGACCGAACACGTGGTGGAAGACTTTGTACGTTTCGTGGATTCTTTCCAGCGATGACGTGTCGTACGCGAACATGTAGCGGACGACAGGTTGGTCGCCGCAGACGAGGTCGGCCGTCCCGGATTTCTCATCGACTTTCCAGGAAAACCTGGCATCGTCGGCCCGGGCCGTGTCGATCGGCCCGACGGTCCAAGCGAATGCCACGGCGATGAGGCTGGCGAATCCGAACCAGTGGAATGTGTTGCGTTGCATGGTGGTGAATCCTTGTGCAGAGTCGATTCCGTATCGCCGCCCAATGCGTCCGAAGTCGGAATTCGCACGGCAGTTTAGCCGTCGTCCGCGCGGCATGCGAGCGAGCCACAAATCGTATCTCGACGACGCAGCCGAACCACAACTGAAAAAATCTTAGCCACGGATGAAACACGGACACGAGGCTGTGTGGTGCCGTTGCCAGACACAAATCCGTGTTTCATCCGTGTTTCATCCGTGGCTAAGAAAAATGCGGGCAGGACACAACAAGATGTTGTGACAAAGTGGTGCGAGTTGACTTCGGCTTCACGATTTCAATTCCCGGCACGGCCAGTACAATTCGACTCCAACATGACGGAGCAGGCGATACATCACCACACGTTTGCGAACGGACTCACCCTTGTCGTCGAGCCGATGGCCGACGTCCAGTCGGCCGCGTTTTCGCTGCTGATGCCAGCGGGGAGCATTTTCGATCCCCCCGGTGAAGAGGGAACCGCGGCGCTGCTGTCGGACCTCATCACGCGCGGGGCTGGCGAGCGGGACAGCGTCCAGTTGATGACGGACCTCGACAATCTCGGCTTGCAGCATGGCGAGGGAGCCGGCCACAACTACCTCAATTTCAACGGGGCCACGCTCGCCGAACAACTGCCGACCGCGCTGCGAATCTACGCCGACATGGTCCAGCGGCCGCACTTGCCCGCCGAGGAATTCGAGCCGGCGCGGCTGGGTCTCGAACAATCGTTGCGGGCGATCGAAGACGAACCGCGACAGAAAATCCTGATCGAACTGCGGCGGCGGTGCTACGACGCGCCGTGGGGTTTGCCCAACGAGGGGACGCTCGACGGGTTGAAGAACGTCACGGCGAAAAAAGTCCGCCAGCATTTCGAGCGCTGTTCTCGGCCGCGCGGAGCGATTCTTGGCGTGGCGGGCAAAGTTGAATTCAAGGCAATGGTCGAACTGGTTGGCGAAGTGTTCGGCGGCTGGAAGGAAAAGCCGGAGCCGACGTTTCAGACCGGACAGCGCGGCTCGCAGCGCGACCACATCACCCACGATTCGACTCAAACGCAGATCGGCATCGCGTACGAAAGCGTGCCGTATCGCGACCCCGATTACTACGCGGCGTGGGCCGCGGTGGGAGTGCTCAGCGGCGGCATGAGTTCGCGGCTGTTCACCTAGGTCCGCGAGAAACGGGGCTTGTGCTATTCGGTACATGCGTCGTTGAACGGGTTCAAGGATCAGGGGCGCGTCCTGTGCTACGCGGGGACGACGAACGAGCGCGCTCAGGAAACGCTCGACGTCACGCTCCGCGAACTCGTCCGCGTGGCGGAGGGGATCGGCGAGGACGAACTCGACCGCTGCAAGGCGCGGGCGAAGAGTTCGCTCATCATGGCCCAGGAATCCAGTTCGTCGCGGGCGACATCGATCACGCGCGATTGGTATCACCTGGGCCGCGTCACCACACTCGACGAGGTCCGCCAGCAAATCGAATCGCTCACAGTGGCCAGTGTGCTGGATCACGTTCACAAATACCCGGCCCGCAACTTCACGGTCCTCACCCTCGGCCCGAAGGCATTGGAGGTGTCGCGTGATCTTTCATGAAACCCGCCTCGACAACGGCTTGCAGATCGTCGGCGAAGAATCGCCGCACGCGCACAGTGTCGCGCTGGGGTTCTTTGTTCGCACGGGTGCCCGAGACGAAACTGATGCGATTTCCGGCGTGAGCCATTTCCTCGAACACATGGTGTTCAAGGGGACGGATCGGCACTCGCCCGAAGATGTCAACCGCGTGTTTGACGAAGTCGGAGCGAAGTACAACGCGTCGACTGGCGAAGAGACGACGCTGTTCTATGCCGCCGTGCTCCCCGAGTACCTCGCTCAGACGTGTGACCTGCTGGCCGACATCCTGCGGCCGGCTCTGCGTGACGACGATTTCACGATGGAGAAGAAAGTCATCCTCGAAGAGATCGGGATGTACGATGACCAGCCCACGTTCGTCGTGTTCGAGCGCATCATGCAAATGCACTACGCGGGTCACCCGCTGGGGCGCAGCATTCTGGGGACGAACGAGAGCGTCACCGCGCTGACCGGCGACCAGATGCGGGCCTACCACCGCGATCGGTATCTCGCCGGCAACATCACGCTGGCCGTGGCGGGCAAGTTTGATTGGGACGAAGTCGTCGCGCTGGCGAGACAATACTGCGACCACTGGCCGGCCGGATCGTGCTCGCGAGCCACTCCGCCAGCACAGCCGCCCGGCGGGATGGAAGTCATCACGAAGGCCACCAGTCAGCAGCAGCACCTGATGCAGATGGCTCCCGCCCCGTCGGCTCAAGATCCGTTGCGGTACGCGGCCGAACTGCTCACGGTGATCGTGGGGGATGAAACCGGCAGCCGCATCTTCTGGCAACTGGTCGATCCGGGGCATGTCGAAACGGCGGAGCTGGGGTACAACGAATTCGACGGCACCGGTTCGTACCTAGCTCACCTGAGCTGCACGCCCGAAGAAACGGCCGCCAACGTGCGCCGCATGCAGGCGATCTACGACGACATCAACTCCCACGGCGTCACCGAGCAGGAGTTGTCGCAGGCGAAGAACAAAGTGTCGTCGCGGATCGTCCTCCGCAGCGAACGCCCGATGGGCCGGCTGGCGTCACTCGGTCACAATTGGATCTCCCGCCACGAATACCGCACCGTTGACGACGATCTGGCCACGCTGCGCAGCATCACCACCGCCGACATCCGCCGCCTGCTGGATGCGTACCCGCTGCGTCCCGTGACGCAAGCGACCGTTGGGCCGCTGACGTCGCTGTAGGTTGGGCTTTCAGCCCGACCGGTAGTCCGTGAGATTGTCAGGCTGGAAAGCCTGACCTACGAGGTGATCGGTCGATGCCACAGCAACACGCCAACAACTGGAAGTGGTGGGTCTGCGGACTGCTGTTGCTGGCGTCGGCGATCAACTACATGGATCGACAGACGCTGGCGAACGCATCGGTCCGGATCACGAACGAGTTTGAACTGAGCGAGGAGCAATACGGCACGCTCGAATTGGGATTCGGTTGGGCGTTCGCGGTGGGAGCACTGATCTTCGGGTTCACATCGGACTACGTCAGCGTGCGGTGGCTGTATCCGACCGTGCTGCTGCTCTGGTCATTGATGGGAATCGCCACCGGAAAGGCTGATTCGTACGAGTGGCTACTGATCTGCCGGACCGGACTGGGCTTCTTCGAAGCCGGCCATTGGCCCTGCGCGCTGAAGACGACTCAGCGGTTGTTGTCTCGCCAGGAACGGACGCTCGGCAACAGTGTGTTGCAGAGCGGCACGTCGATTGGAGCGATCATCACCCCGCTCGTGATGCGAGCCATGTTGACCGACGCGGCGGGAAGCTGGCGGTTGCCATTTCAAATCGTCGGGGCGGTGGGCTTGGCGTGGATCGGAGTGTGGTTCTGGATTTGCACGCGTGACGCCTGGGCCGCCTCGGAATTGACCGCCTCGAACGATTCCACGATGGAAGCGCCGGGAGAGTCGCGGTCTCTCGGTGAGATCGTCTTTTCGAGGCGGTTTCTCGTGCTGCTGATCGTCGTGGTTGGAATCAACGCCTGCTGGCACCTGTTCCGCGTGTGGCTGCCGAAGTTCCTCCAGCAAGGGCGCGGCTACACGGAAGAGGCATCGCTGTACTTCAACTCGGCGTACTACGTGGCGACGGACGTGGGCTGCATCGCAGCGGGAGCGGCCACGTTCTGGCTGGCCCGTCGCGGCTTGACCGTCCACAGCGCTCGCGTGACCGTGTTCCTCGTGTGCGGAGCAATGACCGCGCTGAGCACGATCGCCATCCTGCTTCCTGCCAGCCCAATCATGCTCGTCATCCTGCTGCTGGTCGCGATGGGGAGCCTCGGCCTGTTCCCGTGCTACTACTCGTTCAGTCAGGAACTGACCGTTCGGCATCAGGGAAAAGTGACCGGCCTGCTCGGCACGTGCGCGTGGGCCACGTCATCTCCCCTGCACAAGTATTTCGGCCGACTGGTCGATCAAACCGGTTCGTACGATCTGGGGATGATCGTCGTCAGTTGGCTGCCGTTGCTGGTGGGCCTCGTGTTGCTCGTCGCCTGGGGGCACGCCCCTGACGAGCGAGCGGCAGTCGTCGCGCCAGCAGAGGCGACATGAAATCCCGGTGGATCTACTCCGATTCGAGGACGGTCCCAATCTCACCGGTACAGCGGCATGTGGCGGTAGTACACCTCAAGCGTGAGGATACACATGGCGGTGATGTAGAGGCGGCCGGATTTGTCGGCGTTTTCGAAGGGGTCGCCCTTGGGTTGGGTCGGGTGCCAGCTTCCGGACAGCTTGCCGGTCTTGTTTTGGTTGCGGACGATTTCGTCGCGCAGCTTGTTGTTCCATGTGTCCCATGCCGGACCTTGCATGTTGTGAAGCACCTGCGTCGCGTAGTACCAGTAGTACACGTTTCGCTTGCCGGCGGTCCAACTGGGGAGGTTGTCGGGTTGGACGAGATAGGACACGCCGTCGAGCAGGGCAGGGTGGTTCTTTTGCCAGCCGAGGTACTGTCGGCACAAGAGGCCCTCGGCCGTCATCGCGGGAGAGTTTTGTCGGTTGGGTTCTGGTTCGTAGCGGTAGCGCGAACCATTTTGTTCCTGCACCAAGTCGAGAAAGCCCGCGGCGCGGTCGAGCACTTCGGTGGGGACTTCGAGCTTGGCCATGCGTGCACTCTGGATGGCCATGAGTTGCCAGCCGAACACCGAGAGATCCCCATCGCTGTTGGGTCGATACTTCCAGCCGCCGCGATCGGGATGCTGCGACTTGTAGATGTAGTCCAGCGCCTTCTGCGTCGGGCCGAGCAGTTTGGGATCGCGGGTGATGGCGTAGGCTTCGCAGAGCACGATCGTCGCTTGACCGTGAGCGTAGAACGAAGTCTGTCGGCCCTCTTCTTCGGAGTCGTGCAGATCGCCATTTGCCTTCTGCATCTTTACGAGCCAGTCCAGCCCTTTGCGCATGGTCGCTTTGTACGGGCCATCCTGCGGCGTGTGACCGGCTCCCAAGAATGCGAGCAGTGCGAGGGCGGTGGCACCGGTGTCGGTCTTCACGCTCACCTTTTCATCCTTCACCCCCTCGACCTGCATTTCCCAGTGCCCGTCATCCTTCTGCTGCTGCTTGAGCCAGCCGAGACCCAGCTTGACGGCGGTTTCGGTTTGCGGTGTGCCACCGAACTTTTCGAGCAGTTCGTCACGAGCGTCCCCCTCGCGACCCTTGAGCACTTCACCGACGGCGACGTCGCCCGGCTTGATGCTGGCCGCTTCTGCCGCGGCCACTTTGTCCACTGAGTCATCCTTGGGCGTGCGCTTGTTGACCGCGCCGACGGTCGGTGTGGGAGACAACTTCACCGCTTCGATCTGCACGGCTTCGCGTTTTTTCTTCCCCTCGCTCTTCATCCGCGTGATGTCGTTCGGGTTGATCCAACTGCCGACCATCGCGGACAAGTCGTCCTGTTTGTCGTGGACCACGACCATGATCGCGAAGATCGCCAGCAGAAGCAGATGGACTCCCAGACTCACCAACCAGCCGATGCCACCCTGCTTGACCTCCTGCTGGACGTGATCGAGGAACGTCGTATCGAGATCGTCCTTGAATCGCGGTTCCGCCTGAATGCGGATCGCGGGGCGAGCCGCCTTGCCGGTGAGTGGAATGCCGGTCCTCGCGGCGGGTCGCGGCGCGTTCGGTGTCCCGGCGGGACGCGGAGGCGTCGGGCGATCGGGATTCGGTGGCGGCGTGGGAGAATCAGACGGGGGCATGGGTGCGAGTGTACGCGATGCCCGCCGTCGAATGAAGCCGCCGTTTCGTTGTTTAACCGCGTGCCCAACGGGCCGCCCGCGGGGCGTTGCCCACGCGGTTAAACTAAGAAGCATCGTCAGAAGACTACGCGGCCTTCTCGTGCGACGAGGTCTTCGCCGACACGGGGGCCTCAACAGCCACCGGCCGGTGCAGGCCGAGTTGCGTGCGGACTGGTGCCGTTTCACAGATGGCTCCGGTCAACCGGCCGAGGTAGAAGCTGAAATACATGATCAGCCCACACACGCTGACGGCACCAAAGCAGAGGCTGAGGACAAACTGATCGTTCGATAGAGTGGGAAGCACGTGACGGTCTCCGGGGAGTGTCGGTCAATTGTAGAACGAAATTCATTCCGTTCATTATTGCCAGTCGCGACGCGTCCGAGCGCACGGGGGCGGAATGGATTCCGCTCTACCGACATATCTTCGGCCGCTCGGTCACCGGCCTTCAACGTGAACACAGGGGGCGGCAAAGCCCCACCAGCGGCCGTGCGAATCGCCCGCAGAATCACCCCAACCCCGCTCCCAGCAATGGTTGCCGCACGTCCCCCGATCGTGATCCCCGGTCGATTCGGCCTTGACCTCGAAGTCGTATTTTCCATATACGGCCGCGACTTGTAACGCGAACGGCAGGTTTATTCTTACCGTAGCCGCGTTCGTCAGGGCTTGTTGATTTAATGTGGTCCCGACACTCCGTGGCGGGAC
>JACRIH010000090.1 GCA_016235885.1 Planctomycetales bacterium
ATGTCGATTGAGACGGCGCCGGTGAGCGAACAGAGTTGGTGTCTGCGAAACATGCGAAAAGACGCGAAAGAAAATGGTGATCGAGTCCCGCCTGGTTTCGCGTCTTTTCGCGTGTTTCGCGGGTCAATCCGAACTGCGTAAGGTCCCCGTCCGTCGCGATTTCATGCGTGTCATGACAGTTTGCACGCGGGCTTGAAGTTGCTCCCGCCACTCGGCGTTGACCGGTTGTGCGGCGATACCCGGAGCATTGGTTCGCAACAGTGGATCGTTGTCCAGAATCCACTGGCGTTCGTCGCGAGACAGTGCATCGATGGCGACGGGTTCGGCCGACGTTCTCTGCAACACGGACAGACGGAAGCGGGCGACCTTTTGCCGCGTTTCCCAGAGCCACCGCCGGTCGGAGTCCTTGTTCGCCCGCAGGGCGAGGACCGCGCAAACGAACTGCGTGACGGCGAGTTGGTTCATTGCACACTTAAACCGATGCCACGAACGAAACGTGAATGGAGCACGGTCGCGATTCTATCCGCGTACACGGGAATCAGAAACCCGGCTTGTTCGTGAGGCGGGAGTTCTCGTTCATCCCGTGTCGCGAAGCATTCCGTGCCGGGGTTGCACAGTGCGGAAGTTCCCGAGATAACTGCGGGCGACCGTGTGTCGAGGCCGCTTTGATTTGGAGTGTGGAAATGAATCGTTCGCTGATCAGATTCGTCGGACTGGCACTCACCGCAATCAGCGGCGCGGGAGTGGCCTCAGCGGCGGACAAGATTTCGTTCTCCCGCGACATCCGGCCAATCCTGTCGAACCAGTGTTTCAAATGCCACGGACCGGACGAAGCCGAGCGGAAGGCTGGCTTGCGACTGGACGTTCGCGATGTCGCGGTGAAGGAACTCGAATCGGGCGAACGAGCCGTCGTGCCGGGCCAACCGGCCGCGAGTGAACTCGTCCGGCGAATTCGCTCAACCGAACCGACCGAAGTCATGCCGCCACCGAGCAGCCAGCACAAGCTGTCCGATGCGGAGAAGGAACTGCTTGCCAAGTGGATCGGTCAAGGGGCGGAGTACGAGACGCACTGGTCGTTCATCGCGCCGAAACGTCCGTCGGTCCCCCCAGTCCGAAATCTCAAATCTCAGATTTCAAATTCCATCGACGCCTTTGTCGTTGCCCGGCTCGAAGCCGAAGGGTTGTCTCCGTCACCTCTCGCCGCGAAGGAAATTCTCCTGCGCCGCGTGAGCCTCGACCTGACCGGTCTGCCGCCAACGCTGGCCGAGATCGATGTATTCCTCTCCGACAAATCACCCGACGCCTACGAGAAGGTGGTGGATCGGCTGCTCGCTTCGCCGCGATTCGGTGAGCGGCTGGCGCAGGTGTGGCTGGACGTGGCCCGTTATGCCGACACCAACGGCTACAACAACGACGAAGAACGGGTCATGTGGCGGTGGCGGGATTGGGTGATCGAGGCGTTCAATCGCAATCTGCCGTTCGATCGGTTTGTCGTCGAACAACTCGCGGGGGACATGCTGCCGGACGCGACGCCGGCACAGCGTCTCGCGACCGGGTTCAATCGCAACCATGTGCTCACCACGGAAGGGGGGATCATCGACGAGGAGTATCGCATCGAGTACGTGGCTGACCGCGTTCAGACGACGGCGGCCGTGTTCATGGGGCTGACGTTGCAGTGCGCCCGGTGTCACGATCACAAGTTCGACCCGGTCACGCAGCGGGAGTATTTCCAGCTCTTCGCGTTCTTCAACAGTGGGCCCGATCGCGTGCTGGGGTACAACTCGGGTGCTCCGGCCACGCCGTATCTCAAGGCTCCGACGGAATTGCAGCAGACGGAACTGGCTGCGCTCGACTTGCGTCAACGGGATGCGGAGCGACAGATCGCAGATCGGGCGAAGCAAGCGGACGATGCGATCGTCGTGTGGGAGAAGTCGTTGTCGGCGGAGGACAAATTGAAACTTGGTCCGCTGGGGTTGGCCTGGCATTTTCCGTTGGATGAAGGGACAGGAAGTGAGGTCGTGGCGCAAGAGGGAGGTGACATTTCGGCAGCCGGGGATCGCTCCGCCCCCTCACCCCCGACCTCTCTCCCCCGAAGGGGAGAGGGGAGAGAGAGCGGAATCATCAAGGGCAATGCGAAGTGGATCGATGGGCGACATGGCAAGGCGCTGGAGTTCGATGGGCAGACGTACATCGATGCCGGGCAGGTGGGTGTGTTCGATCGGGCCGACAAGGTGTCGTTTGGGGCCTGGGTGTTTGTCACCAGCAATGAAGCGGTGACGGTGCTGTCGAAGATGCAGGAGTCAGCGGCGCATCGCGGCTACGACCTGATCATCGAAGCGGGTAAACCAGCGGTTCACATCGTCCATCATTGGCCCGACAGCGGACTGAAGGTGATCGCCAAACAGCCACTGTCGCTCAACGCGTGGCACCATCTGCTCGTGACGTACGACGGTTCCAGCCGCGCGGCGGGAGTGAAGCTGTTCGTCGACGGCCAGCCGCAACCGCTCGACGTCACCAACGACAAGCTCGGCGATACGATTGTCACCGTCAAGCCGTTTCACATCGGACGCCGCGGTGAGGGAAATCCGTTTCGAGGCCGGATCGACGACGTGCAGTTCTACCGCCGCGAACTGGCGGCCGGAGACGCGCTGTCTCTGTTCGACGGACGAGCCGTTGCCGGACTGGCTCAGGTGTTCGACGTGCCGGTCGCCGACCGGACGGCCGAGCAACGGGAACTCATCCGCCGGTATTTCATCGACACGGTCGATGAACCATCGCGAATGCTGCGAGCCGAACTGGCGGAGGTCACGAAGCGCCGGGGCGACCTCGACAAAACGATCCCCACGGCTTTGGTGATGGAAGACCTGGCGCAACCGCGCAAGACGCACGTTCTCAAACGGGGCCAGTACGACCAGCCGGGCGATGAAGTCTCGCGCGGAGTTCCATCGAGTCTCCCAACGATGCTTCCCGACATGCCACGCAATCGACTTGGCCTGGCAAAATGGCTCGTCGATCCGTCGCATCCGCTCACCGCTCGCGTGGCCGTGAACCGCTGGTGGGCAGTGCTGTTTGGTACGGGGCTGGTCGAAACCGAAGAGGATTTTGGAGCGCAGGGAGCATTCCCGTCGCACCCGGAGTTGCTCGACTGGCTGTCGACCGAGTACGTGCGGATTGGGTGGGACACCAAGTCGTTACTCAAACTGATCGTGACGTCAGCCACGTATCGTCAATCGTCCCGCATCACACCGGAGCTGCGCGAGCGCGATCCCGCCAACAGACTTCTCTCTCGCGGATCGCGCTTCCGTCTGCCGGCCGAAACCGTTCGCGACAACGCGCTCGCTGTGAGCGGTCTGCTGGTGGATCGGCTCGGCGGGCCGAGCGTGAAGCCGTATCAACCGGCCGGGCTGTGGGAGGACGTTTCGGTCGAGCGGCGTTTCAAATACGAACCGGCCGCCGGTGCCGATCTGTATCGGCGCAGCATGTACACCTACTGGAAACGCACCTGTCCGCCACCCGGCATGACGACATTCGATGCTCCAGACCGCGAATTCTGTGTCATCCGCCGGGCGCGCACGAACACACCGATGCAAGCGCTCCTGCTGATGAACGACCCCACGTACCTCGAAGCGTCCCGGAAACTCGCCGAGCGCGTCGTGCGATCCGGCGACGACTTCGATTCGCGGCTGACGATGGCATTCCGCACGGTCGTCGCCCGCCGTCCGAGCGCTGACGAAGTCCGCGTGCTCCGCGTCGTGTTCGATCAGGCCCGAAGTCGTTTCGCATCCGACCCGTCCGCTGCTGGCAAACTTCTGTCACACGGCGCGTCGGCACGCGACGAAAAGGTGAATGTCACGGACCTCGCCGCATGGACCACCATCACCAGCCTGTTGCTGTGCATGGATGAAACGATCACGAAGGGATAGCGAATTTGGCTGTTTGTTTAACCGCGTGGGCAACGCCCCGCGAGGTCAGGTGGCCGACGCGCGCGGCCCGTTGGGCACGCGGTTAAACGATCAAGGAGGCTGACCATGCAATCAATCCTTACCCGCCGCCATTTCTGCGGACGCGCTGGCACCGCGCTCGGGACGGCGGCGCTGGCGGCGTTGCTCGACTCGACGGCTTGTGGCGCGGCGGAGAACGCGGCACGACCGGCGTTCCATTTCACTCCGCGGGCGAAGAACGTCATCTACCTGTTCCAGTCGGGCGGGCCATCGCATTTGGAATTGCTGGATTACAAACCGAAGCTGCGCGGATTGCACGGAACGGAGCTGCCCGATTCGATTCGGCAGGGGCAGCGATTGACTGGCATGACGTCCGGTCAGAAAAGTTTCCCGGTGGTCGCGCCCAAATTCGGATTCCAGCAATGCGGCGACAACGGTGTGTGGTTGAGCGAACTTCTGCCTCACACCGGAAAGATCGTCGATGACGTTTGCCTCGTCCGGTCGATGTGGACCGAAGCGATCAACCACGACCCCGCGATCACGTTCATTCAAACCGGATCGCAGCAGCCGGGGCGGCCGTCGTTTGGAGCCTGGCTGGCGTACGGCCTCGGGAACGAGGCCCGCGAACTGCCGGCGTTCGTGGTCATGATTTCGCATGGCAGCGGCAAGGATGCGAATCAGGGGTTGCTCGACCGGCTGTGGGGAGCCGGCTTCCTGCCGTCGAGTTATCAAGGAGTGAAACTCCGCAGCGGTCCCGACCCGGTGCTGTATCTGTCCGATCCGGCCGGGATCGATCGCGACCTGCGCCGCAAGATGCTCGACGGATTGTCGCGGCTGAACAAATTGCAATTCGAACAGTCGGGCGATCCGGAGATCACGACGCGCGTGGCGCAGTTCGAGATGGCGTTCCGAATGCAATCGTCCGTACCCGAACTGACCGACCTGTCGTCCGAACCGGCGTCGACATTCGACCTGTATGGTGACGACGCGAAGCGTCCCGGCAGTTTCGCCGCGAATTGCCTGCTGGCCCGGCGACTGGTCGAGCGGGGCGTGCGTTTCGTGCAGCTCTACCATCGCGGTTGGGACATGCACGGTGGCCTGCCGGTGAACCTGCCTCTTCAATGCCGCGATGTCGATCAGGCTCAGGCGGCGCTCGTCACCGATCTCAAACAACGCGGGTTGCTGGATGACACGCTCATCGTGTGGGGGGGCGAGTTCGGGCGCACGGTCTACGGGCAGGGGGGCTTGCAGGACAACTACGGTCGCGACCATCACGGCCGCTGCTTCAGCGTGTGGCTCGCGGGCGGTGGCATCAAGCCGGGCGTCGTGTTCGGCGAGACGGACGACTACGGCTACAACATCGCCTCGAATCCGGTTCACATTCACGACCTGAACGCGACAATCCTGCACTGCCTCGGGCTGGATCACGAACGGCTGACGTACCGATTCCAGGGGCGCGACTACCGGCTGACGGATGTGAGCGGGCGCGTCGTGCGAGACATCGTCGCGTGACGTTTGGTGGCTCGACAAGGTCGAGATGACAAGTTCCGTCGTTCGACATGTTAGGCACGGCGCTTTACGAGGCGCCAACCGGTCGATTCAAATATTGCCCAGGTGTGAAAGTGAAGCTTGCCACGGTGGTAGATTCTTGCCTGAATCCAAGGACAACCGTACTCATCAATTTTTGCGATGCGAGATGGCGACCGGCGGTTGACCATCACTTTCATGAACGCGATGCTCTCACGATGGACGGTGTAACCTGGACGCGACCACTCATCAGGCAACGACACAAATCGAACTAGATCTCCGACTTTGAGGGATTGTGGATCAGGCATAGTCAAACTGCCTAACAGATACGTAGCCATCACGCTCCGCGTGATGAGCCGAATGGCAAGTGGACGCCGTTTTCCAACTCGGCTCGTCACGCGGAGCGTGACGGCTACGTTCCGATTTGAATTGCCGGACCACTGGTCGCACTACTTCAACCCCGCCATGAATTCCAACAGGTCGGCGACTTGTTCGACGGTCAGGTCGCGGAGTTGCAGGTCGGGCATGATCGACTGGCGTTGCGGGACGGAGAGTTCGATCTCGTTGGTCGGGATGTGGATCAACTGATCCTTGGCATCGCGGAGGACGACTTCTTTCTCGGTCTGTTCGACCAGCAGTCCGGTGACCACCTTCCCCTGCTTCGTTTCGACCAGCCGGGTGATGTACTTCGGGTCAATGAACTTCGACGGTTCGAGAACGCTCTCCAGAAGCTGCGCCTTGTTGTACTTCTTCCCAATCTGGGACAGATCCGGCCCGACTTTTCCGCCGGTGCCGGCGATCACGTGGCAGTTCTTGCACTGCACGTTGGCCGTGTTGAAAAATAAGTTTCGTCCGCGTTCGACATTGCCGGGAGTTGCCAGCAGGGCTGCGGTGTTGACGACCGAACCAAGCCGTTTCGGACGTCGTTCGTCGGGCAGGTATTTTTCGAATTGATCGCGAACGGCCACGTCGGGATGAGCGGTGGCGATATCAACAACCCGTGTGCGGACGCTCGCGGGCAGCCAGTTATCACTAACGGTTTTCGAGAGCAGGACCGCAGAACTGACTTTGCCGAGCAGTTCGTTGATTGTGTCGCTGTGCCCCTTCTGTCGTGTGGCGAAGCGTTCGATGATTTGCTTCCGGTCGAGTTCCTGCGCGGCGGCGCGATCCGCGTCGGTGATTTCGGCGGAGCCACGATCAAGGGCCAGTCGTTTGGCCAGACCATTCAGCCGGCTGTCGCGTTCTTTCTCTTCCTGAGCCAACGCGGCTGTTTCGTCGAGCGTCTTGAGTCGGTCGATCAACGCGAGTTCGTGACTGTGAACGGGAAGTTGACGAATCCAGTCGTGAATCAGTTGGACTCCGCGTTCGTCCACAATTTCGGAACCGATGTGCGGCATTCGTCCGGAGCCGGTCTTCGACATGCGGTAAAACAGCGTCGAGCGATATGGGTCGCCGGGCGCGAGGATTTTCGCGTCGGCGATGCCGAACGTTCCCTGCGTGGGACGGACATCGAGAGCTTTCGTGGCGTCGATCTTCAATTCGGATTGCAATTCAATGTACGCCGATCCGCCGCCGCCGGTGCGATGGCAGTGAGCACAGTTGGCATGCAGGTACGAGCGGGCGCGATCGTTGAGAGAATTGGTTCTTTCGTGAGGATTTGCAAGCTTCGAGCCTTCAGCGACGAAACTGTCGTCGCTCAATGTCTCACCCGGTTTGGGTGGGGCAAACGTGGCCCATTCAGTATACATCAGCTCATCCGGCAGCTTGACAACACCCATTTCTGCAAGGTCTCTCAGTCGATTGTTTGGCACTTCAGGAAAGGTGCGGTCGCCGTTGAGCTGCCGCAAGTTGAACGCCAACGCATACTCGGCCCACTGGTTGTGGCAGCGGGCACACTCGACACGACTGGAAAAATGCCACGTCTGCTGTCGCTTGCCGTTAGGCACGGCGCGATCTTTGACGGCAATTTGGTGATTGGCACCACGAGCGTCGATCAGCATCGCATCCGTCTCGTCGTCGTTCCACTGGTACGAGTAGCCGCGCCAGAATTTGCCGTCGAAGTGCAGGAGTTGCGTCTCGATTTTCCGTCGCGTGGCAGGGATGCCGCGCTCCATTTCGAGCGACAGAGTTTTCACGAGCACACTGTCTTTCGGCCAGTCAGTGGACGACTGAAACATCGAGCCGGCAACTGCCTGCTTTTGCTTTCGCAGTGTGACAACGCCGTCACCAGGGATCGCGACGAATCGATTGGCCGTCGCACGGTCGGCCCACTGTTCGGCAGTGATCGAGAATGGGACGACACCCGGAGCCGGCTTGTGATCTGCGACCGAGGAGAGCAGGCCAGTGTCGCTGAGTTTGGTTGGGAACGATTGGTTCGCGTCGCGGGCATCGTTGCGGACGAGTTCGTGGATCGAGCCGTCGTCGTAGTCCATCAGCAACAGTTCACCGGCGGGGTCTTCGCAGAACGCGACCAAGCGCACGGTGGGATCGACAAGATCGCGCATCGGTGATGCCTTCTCGCCGTCCCATTTGACGCCCCACACGCGGCGCGTTTCCCAATCGCCGAAAATGTAGGTGCCGTTCAGCTCGGGAAGTTTCTTCCCGCGGTACACGTAGCCGCCGGTGACTGACACGCCATCGGTATGCGGAATCTCGACGGTCGCTGGCAGGATGGGTGTCGGCCCCGTCTTCCGTTCCGGATGCACCTGCTGCGGTCCCTCGACGACGCTCCAGCCGTAGTTGGCTCCCTTCTGCACGCGGTAGACGAGTTCCCACAATTCCCAACCGACATCGCCCAGCCACAGGTCTCCGGTCTGGCGGTCGAATCCGATCTTCCACGGGTTGCGCAAACCATAGCACCACGTCTCACCGCGCATGCCGGGAAAATTCACGAACGGATTGTCCTTCGGGATGGAATACGCGAGGCCATCGGCCGGGTGGTCCACGTCGATCCGCAGCACTTTCGACAGCAAGTGGCTGAGGTCCTGTCCGGCGTTCAACCCGTCCGGCGGATTGGCGAAGCCACCGTCGCCGGTCGAAATGTAGAGGCATCCGTCCTGCGGCCCGAAATGCAAACAGCCACCATTGTGCCCCCCTTGCAGCCACGAGATGACGATCTGCTCCGATTCGGGAATGCAGCGTGGCGGATCGGTGTCAGTGACTTTGAACCGCGAGACGCGCGTCCCGTCCGTCAGCCGCTTGTCGGGACCGCTGCCCTCTCCACTCACGACGTAGCAAACGTAGCAGTAGCGATTGCGGGCAAAGTCGGGATGAAATGTGAGGCCGTACAGCGCCTCCAGATTTTTCACTCGCTCGTTGCCCGGATTTGTCTTGATGATCTCTTTGATATCGAGAACCAGGTCAGCCTTTTCAACCGCAGGGTCATTTGGAAACGACCAGAGTTTTCCGCCTTGATCGCCGACAAAAATGCGTTTCGATCCGGGAGCGAACGAAATGACGACCGGGTTTTTGAATCCAAGTTTTGGGAACAGACGATTCGTGCGATACGGCGGCGGCGGCTCGGGAGTGCCGGTGACTCGCGAAGTTGTCCACGGCGGGCGACGCGAAAGCTTCGCGGGATTGTTGGCATCGTTTGGTGGAGCGCTCGCGGTCGGTCGTGGCGAGGTACCGTGCTCGGTGGTCTGCTGTAGGCCCCAAGCCGCAGCCACAACGACCAGCAGGATGATGCCAAATTGAACGGAGGATTTGGTGGCGTTCATGTCAGTTTGAAATTAACCACGGAACACACGGATGACACGGAAAAGCAACACGTGAATGGCACCGTTGAAAAAACTGTCTGAATTGTCAACCCGAAAACATGCCTTGGAAATCCATGACTTTCCGTGTCGTCCGTGTGTTCCGTGGTGGCCACGTCCTTTATCAGCGGCTCTCCACCTCGCGGACTTCGATCGTCATCTTGCCCAGCGCCGTGATGAGCGGCAGAAACTCGCCGACCGGCGCGCCCGCGTCGTCGGCGAAGCTGGAGTGTGAAAACTTGAGGTGCCCGCCGCCGATGCCACCGCGTCCAAGCGTCGCGTCGAGCGGAATCCAGCGGCCGTCGAGGAACACTTCGGTCCACATGTGACCGCCGAATGCGCCGTCTCCAGTTTTTGGCGTCGGCACATACACCAGACCAACCGCGACGCGCGAGGGGATTTTGCGCGTGCGAACCATCGCGGCCAGCAGCGTTGCGTGCTCGGTGCAGTCGCCGGACAGGTCCTTTGCCACTTCGGCCGCCGATGCGAGCAGCGTGGAGAAATTCTTTTTCTTCAAGTTCACCGAGACCCACTTCTCCATTTTCAAACACGCTTGCCACGGATCGGATTCGTCGCCGACGGCTTTGGCCGCGTGAGCCTTCACGAGGTCGTCGTCAATTTGCAGGAAGCGATTTGCGGCGAGGTAATCCGCACCGACGGCGTTCGCCGCCGGCAGCTTCGCATCCTTCGGCGACGCGGCGGCGGAGACCGTGATGTCGGCCGTGTCCTTGGTGACCTTCTCGGTTGTCTGCGTGTCACCGCGCGGGAGAACTTGCGTTGGATCTTCGCCGTCGATCCGCACGCGATACACAATCTTCTTGGCTCCATGCGGGTTGTCGATCGCCGGCACTTTGACCAGCGTGCTGACTCCCAGATCCAGTTCGCCACCGGTCAGCGCTTTGAGTGCTTCCTCTTTCGGCACGGCATACATTGCCATCGTGAGCAGCGGGGAAGTCGTCTTGAGCGCCTCGCCCGCTTCGTCGAGGAACATGTTCGTCACGACACCGGGCAGGATGGTTTGTGTTACCGCGACCTTCAGAAGTTTCTTCTTGGCCCCGTCGAGCAGCTCGACTTCTTCGAGGTCGCCCGCCTTGGCCGTGACCGTCGCCACCTTGAGCAACTCGGGTGAATACATCCGGAACTCCCGTTTCTCGCCCGCCTTCAACGGCTTCTCGCGAAGCTCCCGTTCCTGATACGCCGGAGACTTCACCGTCGCATCCCACTTCTGTTCGCTGTTCTTCGTCTTGCCGGCGGTCTCGAGTTCGAGCAACAGTTTTTCGCCATCGACTCGCCCCTTCGATCGCGACGCGGCGGCGGGCGGATTCTGCTGCTCGAACGCGAATTCCACCAGGTCGCCATTCGGAGTTTCCACGCTCGACGTGACCGATCGAATTTTGATCGTTTGTCCGAATCGGGCGATCGAGACCACCATTTCGGTTTCGCTGCGAATGTTTGACTTGTTCGATTCCAGATCGGGACCGGACACCGACCGGATGTAGCCGACTCGCGTGCCGGCCATGTACACGACCTGCCACGTTTCTTGCTTGCCGTCACTCTTTGGCTTCGCCGGCTTTTCGTCCGCCGCCACGGCCACGCGGGCCAACAGTTCGACAGGCGGATGGAGAATCGGTGCCTGGCCGAATCCCACGCCCACGGTCACAACAAACCACAAGAAACGTCCGGTGATACGCCAGCGGGGAAGAATCACAACACGTCTCCTTGAACCAGAAAATCGATTCGTATCCGAGCGTGCATTGTGTTGCCGCACGGTCATTCCGGCAAGCAACTTAGTCCGCCGTGTTCATCATCGACAGGACCAACAGGAACACGACGAGTAACAACAGGCCGCTACCCGCGATTACGACGACGGACATGATGATTCCCAGCCGTTCAAGGCGAATCGATAATCAGGTCTCTCAGGGCGTTCCTGGCGAGGGTAATTCGGGGAGACCAGTGGGCAACGTCACGTTGGGAATCGTTGGAACCACCACTGGCGAAGCGACTGGCGACATGGTTTTTGTCGCCTTGTCGAGCATGTCGCTGGTCAATGTCAGTTGCGCCTTCAGGTTGGCGGATTCCAGCGTCAGTTGCAGAGTCTGGAGAGGATTGTCTTGCTGGCCGTTCGGGAGGCTTTTGAATAGTTCGAGCAATCCATCGATCTTCGTCTTGATGGTTTGTGCCGCCGCACTGTCTTTGCACTTCGCAGTGAGCTGGATTTGCATGTCGCTGGCGACGGAGAGGCTTCCCGCCACACCGGTCACACCGTCACCCAGGGGATTGTCACCGCCAAAGGGATTGAGGCTGAACCCTGGCAAGGCGGCGGGGGGCGACGACGATTTCGGCGTCGGTGGCGGAAGGCATACGGCGAACGCCACCTGCTTGTTGAAATCGGTGAGGTCCATCACCTGCTGGAGCGCAGCGGGAATTTCCGGCTTTCGATTTCGTTCCAGAATCTTGCGCAGAATCTGACCGGTGCCGAACACGACTGTCCGACTGTCGGCGACGCAGTACGCTTTCGTCCCCTGCTCATGCATGGTGTACGAACCAACTTTGGTGTCCGTCACGGGACCAGTTCCCGTCTTGCCAAGGCTTTCCTTCAACTCCACGACGGGCACGCTGTCCCGAGTCCGCAGGATGGCGACGCCGGATGCCTGTGAGGCGAACGAATCGGTGGCGATGTAAAGCTGTTCGATTCCCGCCTTGGTGAGCGAGCCGAATTCCTTCGTGGACACATCGAGTTGCTGGTTGATTTGCGGGTTGGCAAGTTTCATTTTTTGAACCAGCGGACTGTCTTCGACTTCCTTCATTTTGATTGTGACCAGCATCTGGCAGTTGTCTGGGAGGTACATCAGCGGATCGTGCAGGACATGGGCAGCCAGCAGTTTCCATGCGAAAAAACCTCCGCCGCCGACCACGGACAGTCCCAGCACGATTGCTCCACCGATGAGCAAAACGGGTAGAACGGAACTCCGCTCTCGTGAATTCTTGCCCTTGCGTTTAGTTCCACGGCTGGAAGACGACGAACCTGGGTCGCTGGGGGGCGGCAGTTCGTCATCGGTGAACGCGGGTTCGTTGCCGACGTCCGCGGACGCTTCCATGGAAGCCATGCTGGCAAAGTCAAACTCATCGTCTGACAAGGCTGGCGCGCCACCGCTCTTGCCCGGTTTTTTCTTCGCCGGCCCGCTCGGCACCGTGACGACCGCCTGGCAACCGGGGCACTTCATTTTCTTCCCGGCCTTCTCGTCCGCGACCTTGTACGCCTTGCCACACCCGGAACATTTGAAGGTGATCGGCATTTTCGAGGGCCCGTGGAGTTTGATGAGGGGGTGTTTTTCAAAATGACGAAGGACGAATTACCGAATGACGAAAGAATGACAAATGACGAAGCACGAATGTCGAACCGACAGCAAGCACCAAGAGACGATTCGTCATTCGAGCTTCGACATTCTTTCGTGATTAGTCATTCACTGTGACGTCGCGTTCAAGCTCTGGCGCTTCTCCGCAATCAGCTTGAGCAACGCCTTGTGCGGGTCGGCGAATTTCTTGAGGCCCTCGGACATCAGCACTTCTTCGAGCTTCACGAAATCGACTTTCTGGTCGATGTCGGCGATGACGTCGGCGGGGAGCGACTGATCGACCGCGCGAGTGTAGACTTTGCCGGTCAGCGACTGCACGGCCGCGTTCGTTGCGGGGGGATTCGTCTGAATGTCGGACCCGGCTAGAGCGGACACATATTTGTCGGCCGGTTCGCTGGGATCTTTCGTCCCCGTACTGGCGAAAATAATTTCCTGCTTGAGCGGCAGGCTCTTTGCCTTCCACCACGATTCGTTGTCCTGCCAGAGTCGCTTCACATTCAGAATGCCCACCTGCCCCTGCGCGGCCGGCGAGAGCGTCGGCACCTGCTGCTTGGTATAGACATCAATCCGGCTGATGAAGATCGAGTACACCGACTTGAAATTGCCGAGCGACACCCGCCGTTGAGCACCGCGCCAGACGGCCTCGCGAGCC
>JACRIH010000092.1 GCA_016235885.1 Planctomycetales bacterium
GCCACGAATGCGCGCCGCCCGACAAGAAATCGCGAGATAGTAGTACAACACAACGAATTGCGGTCAGGAAGACGACGGCTTCGGTTCCCAATTCGGCGGACGCTTGTCGAGAAACGCGCCCATGCCTTCGCTGGGTTCCAGCGTCTGAAAGCAGTTGCCAAATTCGTTCGCCTCCTGAGCGAACAATTCGTCGTCCGCGTGCTCGCCTGAGAAAGCTCGGGTGAGCCGCTTGCTCGTTGCGGCGGCTTGCGGAGCACGCGTCAAGAGTTGAGCGACGCGCTGATCGATCGCGGCACGAAATTGATCGTCGGAGAACACGGCATCGAGCAAGCCAATTCGCAAGGCTGTCTCGGCGTCCAAAAGTTCGGCAGTCAGGATGAGTCGTCGAGCCACGGCCGGTCCGAGCAATCGCGTAGCGCGCACGGTTCCACCCCAACCGGGAATCATCCCCAGCGACACCTCCGGCAGCCCGATGCGAGTACTCGCTGCGGCCAAACGCAGGTCGCAGCACAACGCCATTTCGCACCCGCCGCCCACGCACGGAGCATGAATGGCGGCCACCGTCACCGCCGGCAAGCGGGCGATCCGGCGCATCAGGTGTTGCCCTTCACGCGAGTACTCCCGCGCCGTGGCCGGGGTGAGTTGATGCATCTCGCGGATGTCCGCCCCGGCGAGGAATGTTCGCCCTTCCGCTTGAAACACGACCACACGGCAATTCTCCTCCGATTCCAGTCGAGCCAAAACGTCCTGCAATTGGCTGCGGGCCTGCGCGTCCAGAATGTGGATGCCATTTTCCGTCCGGAACGTCACGCGCGCGACGCCGTCTTGCAGGTTGAGGTCAATCGTCGTGCCCATGCGATGCCTTGGTTCGTGGACGGTGGACAGTGAACGGTGGACGGAGACGAAAGTGAACGCAGTTTTTTCCGTCCACCGTCCACCGTCCACCAACATCAATACTTGTAGAATCCCTCGCCGCTCTTGCGACCTAACTTGCCGGCCTGCACCATGTCGATCAGCAACGGGCAGGGACAAAACTTGTCGCCCAATTCGCGATGCAGGACATGCAGGATCGACACGCACACATCCAGTCCAACGAGGTCCGCCAGACGCAACGGTCCCATCGGGTGATTGCATCCGAGTTTCATCAAACCGTCGATGGTGACCGCATCTGCGACCCCCTCGTGCAGTGCGATCGCCGCTTCGTTGATGAGGGGCATCAGCACGCGGTTGACAACGAATCCCGGCCGGCCCTGCACGACAAACGCCTGCTTGCCCATCTGCTCGGCAAGACGCCGCGTCGTCTCCACGGTGTCTTCCGACGTGGTCGCGGCTCGAACGATTTCGACCGGCGCCATCATCGGTACCGGGTTGAAAAAGTGCATGCCGACGACGCGATCTGGCCGACCGGTCGCGGACGCCAGCCGCGTCAGCGAGATGCTCGACGTGTTGCTGGCGAGGATCGCGGTCGGCGGACAAACGCCATCGAGACGGCTGAACACGTCCAATTTGAGCGACTCCTCTTCGGGCACAGCCTCGATCACAAACTTGGTCATCGCGGCCGCGTCGATGTCATCCGTCCAGATGATCCGGCTGGAAATCACATCCGCGGCAGCCGCCGCATCAGCGGTTGTTCCCGATCCGCCACCCGCAAAAATCTTGCCTGCACGCACACCCTGTTCGATCGATTTTCGCACTTGAGTCTGTGAGAGTTTTCGTTGCGATTCGCTGACCTCGACGATCAGCACGTCCAGACCCGCAACCGCCGCGACCTCGGCGATCCCCCGCCCCATCGTCCCCGCTCCGATCACAGCAATGCGTTTGATTTCCATGTCGTTGGCCCTTTGCTCACTTCACCACCCACCACTCACTACGATCAACTCTCTCCACCACCATTGCCACCGCATTCCCGCCACCGAGACACAGGCTGGCGACGCCAAGTCGCAGTCCACGTTGATGAAGTGCCGTCAGCAATGTCACCAGTACGCGGGCTCCGCTGGCTCCAATCGGATGCCCGAGCGCAATCGCTCCGCCGTGAATGTTGACCTTCGCCGGATCGAGTCGCAGTTCGCGGATACACGCCAGCATTTGCGCCGCGAACGCTTCGTTGATTTCGAACAGGTCGATGTTGTCCACCGTCATGTTGGCCTTGCGCAGCGCTCCCTGGATGGCGGTCACCGGGGCGACAAACAAGTCTCGCGGTTCGCCGCCGCTCGTGTGATACGCCAGAATGCGAGCCTTCCAGGGAGCGGGGGACCGGCACGCGACTTCTTCGTTGGCGACGACGACCGCCGCCGCTCCGTCGCTGATCGTCGAGGCGTTACCTGCCGTGACCGTACCGTCTGCCTGAAATGCCGGAGCCAGCCGAGCCAGACTCTCAGTTGTTGTGTCCTGTCGTGGACTCTCGTCGAGCGCAACGAGCGATGTCTTCCCCTTCACCACAACCGGGACAGAAACGACTTCCTCGGCGAATCGTCCGTCGGACATGGCGAGCACAGCACGACGTTGGCTCTCCGCGGCGAAGGCATCCTGATCGCCACGAGTGATCCCGTGCGAACGAGCCGTGTACTCGGCGTGCGAACCCATGTGGCAGTTGTCGAACGCGCACCACAGTCCGTCGGACAGCATCGAATCGACGAGCTTCGCATCGCCAAATTTCAACCCGTCACGTGCGCCGCGCAGGAGGTGCGGAGACTGACTCATGCTCTCCATCCCCCCGGCGACGACGATGCGGGCATCGCCCGCCTTCACGGCCTGTGCCGCCAGCATCACCGCTTTCAACCCCGATCCACACATCTTGTTGATCGTGAGCGCAGGCACGGTCGGCGGCAGACCCGCCTTGAGCGCCGCCTGCCGAGCCGGCGCCTGTCCGACTCCGGCGGGGAGGACCATCCCAAGGATGACCTCGTCGATATCGTGTGGCTCAACGCTCGCACGTCGCAGACTTTCGCGAACCACGCTCGCGCCGAGTTCCGTCGCCGGCACTCGACTGAGCGCTCCAAGAAATTTTCCGATCGGTGTTCTGGCTCCGGCGAGCACGTAGGCGTCGGACATGGTCACTCCACCACGCTGGAATTCGTTGGCCCCGGCGGCATCATATCAGCAGCGTTTGCCACCGCGAGTGAGTGGGCACCGGACGACAGTCGCACCGGTCGCGGCAGCGCAATCGACACGCTTCCGATGGCTGGCTAGAATCCGACCGCGCCGTTGGACGCACCAAAGTCGGGTACGTCGCC
>JACRIH010000093.1 GCA_016235885.1 Planctomycetales bacterium
AACAACGTATTTGGACGCGACGGGTGCATCGCGATACGGTGAACACAGTAGCCGATCTCGGCATTCGGATCGGGAAGGTATTGCGACTTCAAGCCGCGATTGATCGGTTTCCAAGTCACTCCACCGTCGTCAGTACGGAACACGCCCGCCGCCGAGATGGCGATGTAGATGCGCTGCGGGTTGCTCGGATCGAGAAGGATTGTGTGCAGGCCCATGCCGCCGGCACCGGGTGCCCATTGGGCTCCTGAGCCGTGGCCGCGCAGTCCTGCGAGTTCCTGCCAGTTTTGTCCACCATCGGTCGTACGAAACAACGCCGCATCCTCGACCCCGGCGTAAACGGTATCGGGATCAGTCAACGACGGTTCGAGATGCCAGACCCGCTTGAACTCCCAAGGGTGTTGAGTGCCGTCGTACCACTGGTGCGTCGTGAGTGGCTTGCCGGTTTCGGGAGTTGTGTCGTAAACGAACTTGTTGCTCTCACCCATTGGAAACCCTTCCGGCGAGGTCGTCCGCTCTCCCGGCTTCGTCCCCGGCTGCTCCCACGTTTTGCCGCCATCGCTCGATCGCTGGATAATCTGCCCGAACCAGCCGCTCGACTGCGACACATACAACCGGTTCGAGTCCACGGGCGAGCCTTTCACGTGGTAGATCTCCCAGCCAGCGAAGTGCGGCCCGCTGACGTCCCATTTTTCTCGCTTGCCGTCGGATGTCAGTATGAACGCGCCTTTTTTCGTGCCGACTAGAATCCGAACTCTGCTCATCGCTTGCTCCTGCTCAGGAATGGAGTACGGTGCGTCAACTTGATGGTCAAAGGAAAATGATCTCGCGTGAGTACACCAGCTAACTTCGTAGAGGAATGAGTACACGCAACCGGGCGTCACGCAAGAACAGCCCCAGCCAGATCACCACACCAAGAATGATCGGCGCGATGAAGGGATCGCCGATTCGCACATGAGTCGCGGTCGCGCCACCAAGGTAGCCCGTCAGCAAGATCGCGCCGAGAACTGATGTGCGAGGAATCACGTAGAGAACCGTACAGACGAGTTCGACAATGCCGAGGCCAAGAGCCAGGCTGTCGGGCCATCCGAGCTTGGCGAATCCCTCCACGACTTCTGTCGGCTTCACCAGTTTCATGACGCCACTCATGAGCAGCATCAGCACAGGCAGAGTGCTCAGAATTCGTCCGATCCAGAGCATCTTCTTCGAGGCCGGAACAGTTTGAGTCTCCAATGTCATGAGTCTTCCCTTTGTGTGTCTTTCCAGCGAACGCCGACAGTTGAGAAATCCGTTTTCGGAATTACGAAGTCGATCCAACTCCCCGATGCATCGCCCAGCCATCCAACTCGAGTGCTCAAGAGTCAAACACCCTGTAAACAAACTCGACTCAACCTCTGAATGGGGTCGCGCACCCTGCCGTGGGATACCGTGTCCGTCGACATTTCATAGCTGCCACCGGGGATTGTCAACGGTGGGTGGGATGGGGAATATCGAGCCTGTTTCCGATTGTCCCGAGTTCATTCCGGCGGCACGTACCGTCCGTTCGGGTGTTGTATTTGCGGAATCCCGTCGAGATAGCGGAGAAAACCGGCAGGCAAACGGATTAACCCGCGTATGATGTGAGTCCGAGGAATTTCTCCCCACCGTAAGCCGGCAGCGGTATAGTGCCGAGCCATGAAAAGAGGAATCTCTATGATTCGTATGCTTCGTAAGCGAGGATTCACCAATTCGCAGCGCGTCACGGTGCTCGCCAAAAGTGACGCAGATTTTCTGGCCAAGGAAGCGAAGAAGGACGGGTTCGTAAGAGTGTTGGTCAAATCGCAGGAAGTCGCCAAGGGAAAGAATGTTTACCACGTGGTCGTAGGAGTGAAACCCAAAGGTGGCGTCGCAGAAATCGAGACATTCTTCAACCGTCACGAGTAAGCGGGATTGGATCGCCTGGACGTGAGCCGACGCGTCCCCGACCGTCAAGATTCCCGCGTGGGACATGATTCATTCCGGTAGCTTCCCACACCAGCCTCGAACGAATGCGGAGGCAATGACTTGGTTGACGGCGTTGCTCCAACAGTCATAATCCGAATCCCCTTGGGCAACGAAGCCCAAGGTTGTTTGGAACTCAGGAGCACACCTGCGATGAGAACATTGTTGAGCAAAGTTCTGTTGTTGGTAATCGTTTCGTCGGCGATTGGATTCGGGGCGGAAAAGGCCGGCGACGACGTGAAGTCGGGACTGTCTGTGGGTGAAGTCGTGCCGGCATTCAACGTCCGCGACATCACCGGTCCGCAAAAGGGAAAGACCTTGTGCTACCGCTGCCGCTTCGGCAACGCGCCCACCGTCGCCATCTTCGCCCGTGAGATTGATGATTCACTGAAAGCCCTCGTCAAGCAAATCGACGACCGCCAAGTCGCCGAATCGGACAAGGGGCTGAAGTCGTTTGTGATCTTCATCAACGATGATCCCGACACCATCGAACCCCAGATCGAATCGCTGGCCAGGGACCAAAAAGTGACCGGTACTCCGCTCACCTTGATCGAGGGTGTGCAAGGCCCACCCGATTACAAGATTTCCAAGGACGCGGCCGTGACCGTGATGATGTGGGTCGAGGGGGAAGTCAAAGTCAACCGCGCGTTCGCCAAGAACAAACTCGATGCCGCCGCCGTCAAACAATTGGTTGGCGAAACTTCCAAGATTCTCGGCAATTGACGCGGAGCGACGCTGGACAGACGGTTTGTCACCCGCCTATCTTGGCCGCCCATAACGAACCGGTTGGCAGGGTGGAACCTCTGTTCCGCTAGCACATCCGGCCAGAGGCTGTAGCTCAGTTGGTAGAGCAACGGACTTTTAATCCGTAGGTCTTGGGTTCGAGCCCCAACAGCCTCACTCTCGATTGTGACGTCTCTGATCCTGACTTGTGGTTCGGTTCCGGTCGTCCATGGAGGAAGCCGGTCGCCGCTGTGGATGCGACCGAAAGGTGCCTGTCCATTTTTCGTAATCGGTGCTTTCGATCCGATCGGATTCGAGTGCGCGAACTCCGGCCATTGCCGATCCGGCGTGTGCCGGTCGCCTGCCGAACTATCTGACTATCTGACACGGAAAACTCCGAGCCGCGGTCTGCTACCAACGATCCGGCTCACGTACTGAAATCGCATTGACTGAGGCGAGTCGCAGGAGTCGAAGCGATGATTCATCGACGACGAATGCTGCAGTGCTCGTCGAGGCACCGCCCGCCGCGATCTCAGAGCATTTGCGTGGCCGCAGCGGTCGAGCGGCTGGAGAGCCGGGCATTGCTTTCGGCGTTCAATGCGGCGAGTCTGGTGACATTGGATGCTGTCGGCGCGGGCTTGGTCAGTGGTGCGATTTCCGCCGCGGAAAGCAGCGACACGGATCGATTCACGGCCCCCGTGACTGGTCTGATGACAATTGAGCAGCGGGCGACAAGCGGCGACCTTAACAGCCACCTGTTCCTGTTTGATGACCAACACCGCCTGCTCGCGGCCGACGACGATTCCGGCGGGGGTCTCGACAGTGCGCTGCGGTGGAACGTGATCGCGGGTCGCACGTACTTCGTCCAGGCGGCGGCGGTTGGGGGGACGACGGGCGGATACCAACTGCAATTCAACACGTTGCAGGATGATGTCGGAAACTTCTACTTCGGCCCTTCGCTCTTGGTGCCGCTGGCGGTGGATGGCTCGTCGATTTTTTCCGGGCAGATCGAAGTATCCGGCGACCTCGATTTCATTCGATTCGTGGCGACGGTCACCGGGCGAGTCAACGTCACGCTGCGAGCCGCTCCCGGCAGTTCGCTCGATCCGAATCTGTTCGCATACGAAGTGGCGGTGCGTGACGCACAGGGTTTTCCGCGATTGATCGCCAGTAACGACGACCGGCCCGGCACGCTCGACAGCTCGCTGTTTTTCGACGCGGTTGCGGGAAGCCGATACTACGTGACGGCCAGTGGGTTTGGCGGCACCACGGGGGGCTATGAACTGCTGGTACGCACAACTCCCGTCGATCAGGTGAATGACGATGCCGGTGACCATCTGGCCAACGCCCGAGTGTTTGCCCTCTCGGCAACAGGCGACGGCCTGATCGCCGGGCGTCGGGACTTTCCCGAAGACTGCGACGTCTTCCAGTTCACCGCACCGGTCACCGGCCGGATCACGGCACGGCTGACAACTCCATCGACGGATACTCCGGCCGGGATGCTCAAGGCATTTTTCTCAAACCAGCGCATCGCCACGTCGCGGCCGGTCGGTCTCGATGGCATCTTGACGTTCGATGTCGAAGCGGGGCAGACCTACTTCCTGCAGGTCGTGGCAACCGAAACGAACCAGGATCGATACGCGATTCGATTAACCACCGTGCCGGACGAATCGGTGCGGCTGCGACTTGTCTCCGATCTGCTCGCTCCCGAACGAACGGCCGGACTTGTGGAACACCTCGACGCATCCAGCATCGTCTCGGGACTGACCAGCGCCACCCGGCGATTGCGTCCGGGGGATGTGACGCAACAAGTCAACCAGTCGATCCTTGACGCATTGCTCAGTCAGGTCGGCGGGCTGCGTGCGTTGCGAGAACCAGTGCTGTTGATCTGGTTCGATCCGGTGGACTTCATCCTGACCGACAGTGCGAACCGGCAAATCGGGTACACGCAGGACCAGGGTCTCGTCAACGAACTCGGCTCGAACGTGTACTACTCGGGCAACGGCTTTGGCGAACTGCTCGTGCTGCCGGTCTCGGGGGGCAGCTACTCGCTGCAACTGGTGGGAGTCGGGTCGGGCGCTGTCAGTTACGGAGCCAACTTGGTCACGCCGGCGGGAATTGTGTCGGTATCTGGTTCCGAGACGTTGCTGAAGGGGGACTCGCTCGTCACGCTCGACTTCAACCAAACGCCGTACACTGGCCCTCAAGCGGCAGGCGCGGTGAATGCCACGACGGTCACGCTGATTGGTACGGGGAACAACGGATCGACAACCAGCGTGGCTGGCAGAATGGGCGACGCATTGGCCGCTGATTCCGCATCGGCCCTCTCGCGGTTGCTGGAGTCCGTGTCGTTCGGTGTGACTGACGGAGGCGGTGGAGACTCGGAGACTGCGGAAGCGGCGAACGGCAATGCCCCAGCTTGGAGCTTCCGACCAAAGCGGCTGCTCGGCCGATTGCTGAACTCGCTCTCTGTCCCCTTTGCCGACCTGCTGCTGAACGATTCCAACGAGAACAAACCAGCCGGTCCCGGCGACGAATTGATCGATCTGCTGTGGCAACAACTCGGCCATCGTCTGCTCGGCGTGCCGGGTCGCGCTCTCGAACTGATGCCAATCGAACAACTCTTCGACTCCGCGCCACAACCTCCACGGACACAGCCGGCCTCTGAATCGCCTGCGGTTCCCGACACAAACAGTTCGAGCGCGGTCGAGTCCCCAAGAGACAAAATTGTCACGCGACCAGGAAAGTAGACGAGTCACTCCGTGACTCGTAGGCCGGTCACGGAGTGACCGGCCTACGGCTCCGTCAAACTTGATTTTGGGGTGGTAGCCACGGTCGCCAGGCCGTGGGAATTCTCCTGATTTTGTCGTCTGCCCACGCTCTGGCGAGCGTGGCTACCACTCCAAATCTTAGGTTTGACGCAGCGCTACTCTGTTCCGAATCGCCTTCACTCGGGCGCAGCTTTCGGCGCGGCGGTATCAATACTCTCGCTCGCTGGTTCGGATGGCTCTTCCGATTCCTTTTTCGATTTGGCTTTGCCCGGTTTCTCGGCCGGCTTGGATTTGGACGCGGGGACCGCTTCAACCTTCGCGGGTTTTACCTTCACATCGATGCGGCCGGGAAATTTGGAGGGCAGCAGGTCAGCCAGTTTGCGTCCCTCGAGTGCAAAACTCTCCACGCCGGGGGGAAGTAAAAAGTAGAGACGCCCGGCTTCGTCCTGGCCGACGCAGCGGTACGCCGTCCCATCGTGCGCCGCCTGCACGTGGTAGCCGAATCCCTGCACGGCTCCACTGAGAGCCACCGCGTCGCGGTATTGCTGCGGGTTGTACGGTGCGGGATTCTCCTTGGCATTGAGCGCCTCGCGGTACTCGATATACGCCCGCAGAAACTTCGGCACTGCGGCGCGCACCTCCTCGCGACGCGGTTCGTCGAATTCCTTGTTGTGCTCGGCGATGAATCGCTTGAGCACGACGTCCTGATTCGGATCGAGTCGGTAGAACTGCGTATCCGAGCCGGATTGCATGCGGATTTGGAGGCTGTCCCGCGTGGCACCGATCTCAACTTTCATCAACGCACTGGGCATGCGGGCCGGAAACTTTTCGAGCACTTTCAAAATGGCCGGCAGTTCATCCTCCGGCAGGTCGATGTCCCCCTTGTCGATCTCGGCCGGAGGCATATCCGGCCGCGCGAGCGATTCCGCGGTCAGCGTTCCCGAAAGTTTCGCCGCCGGACGCAGCGCGAACCAGCCGATCGCCGCGGCCACAGCGACGATACACACGATCGGAACGAGAATGGCCGCCGGATGCAAACCGCGTCGCTGGCGGCGCAGCATCGCCAGCGGCAATTCAGCCGCTTCCGCTTCGGGATTCGTGAATGAGAAAGCGGAGGCCAGCGCGGGGTCGCTCGGCGCCGCGGGCACACTCGGCACGGCGGATGGAGTTGCTGGAGCGGGAACTTTGAGGCGCTGTTGGCAACTCGGACACTTCCCCGTCCGCCCCGCCGCATTGTCCGGAACGTTGATCGTGACAGAACAGTACGGACACAAGAACTCGATGGCCATGAATTGTTGCTGGTGAAGTCAGGTGCGGAGATTCACGTCGGGCGGGTTTCCCCGACAAACAACGGACGCGGAGCATCCTACCAAGTCTCACGCGAGCGAACAGAGTTCACGAGTGGCTTCTCGGAGGTTGAGCTGTTCAAAAGCGAAAATCGAGCATGATCCCTGACGTCCGGCTGGTTGGCTCGTAGTACGGGTAGACGTTCATGCCGAAATCGCGTTCGAGGTGCGCGGCGGCGACCGACTTGCCGATTGTGTAGCCCAGCACTGCGCCAAACAGCACGTCCGACAGATCGTGCTCGCGCTGGTCGATACGGCTCCAACCGACCAACCCCGCCAGCGTGTACGCGGGCAGTCCGGCCTTCCAGCCGTAGTATTCTTCAATCGTTGCCGCGATCGCGAAAGTGCTCGACGTGTGGTACGAAGGGAATCCGTAATGACCGTCGTGAAACTCGGTCGTGGGGCGATCGGTATTCGTGATCCCTTTGATGGCCACGGTTGTCAGCGCGGAGAGCGCGTGAGCACTGATCATCGCCTTGCTGAAGCTGTGGAGTTCGGGGTCCTGTTGCCAGACGCTGAAGCCGTAGACCCCGAACATCACCGGCACCTGCCACGCCGCCTCGCCAAATTGACGCAGCACCTGGCTCGCCCCACCCCACCGATCAGGGTGCTCCGCCGTCTCGGCTCGGACATGATCATCCAAATCCTGTCGAATGGCGATGGCTCCACCGGCCGCGACACCGAGGATGACCGTGTTTTTCCAGGTCACCACCGAGCAGGCATCGTCGCGAAGCATCGGCCACAACTGCCGCACGTCTTCGCGAAAGCTGATCGGTTCGCACGGGCACGACAACGCCTCTTCAAATGGCGATTCCCGTCCGCGGGTGTCGCCGACAATGCCTTCGGCGAATGGTTCGGGTTCCGCCTCGACCCCGATCAACCCCACCACCGGTTCGATCGCCGAGGCGGTTCCCACTGGCGGTGCGAACAGACGGTCGATGTCGGTCTGCGACCCGGCGGCCTCCCGTCGAGGTTCGGATCGCGTGCGAAAACTCCGGAGGAATTCAGCGAGCGGAGGTTGCGATGCGTCGCGAGTTTTGAATCGTGACGCCTGCGTGCTACGCGTCCGGCGCGGCTCGTTCGGATTCGGGAACATGACTTCGGCCCGGTCCATTCCAAAATTGGTGGACTCGATGGCCGATCTTGTCGGTCGCACCCAGGCTTGTCCGCTGGCTGGGGACTCGAACAGACAGGCGACCGCCAGACAGACGGCTCCGCACAGCAGGTTGTTTGCGAGGGGAAAGTGAATCCGCATGAATCTGGCAGGTCCGTCCGTGGTGTGCTGGCTGCGGCGAGACTCGCATTGTCGAGGCAGGACGCATCCCCACCGACACGGATTCCGTTCCGATGACACGACGCCGCCTAATTGATTCGACCGGATCGACCGCTCCGTTCCAACAAATGTCCGGCCGGGACCGCAACGGCAAATTTTGCCGATCATCGATGACTGAAATCCTTCCGAATTTCATCGCCACCCCAACCTGCAACTCGCGGATTGTCACGGCGGCCGCCTCTGCCGACGCGACGTGCGGGCACGTCTCCCGCTCACAAATGGCCTTGGTCTGGACGGCCTTTTGAAACGGAATCCGTTTCTCATCTGGCGTGATGAGCAACGCCATCGTGAAACCATGCACGCTCCACCGGAGTCAATTTCGTTCCAGGCAGCGACCGACCTGAGCCCAATACCGAACGTCCGACCGCACCGCGCTGGCCGGCACGATTTCCGATCACGATGCTGGAGAAACCCCGCGACCATTCATGCCACCATGATCTGCGCCGATACTGCGAGTCCCAGAATCTTCCGGAATTGGTTGAGACCGGAGATCACATTTGCGACCATCCGCCTGACGAGGCTCCTTCCTCGACTGGTGAGAAACACCAACGTCCGATCGATGTGACGGGGCCTGGTCTGTTTGGCATCCCTTTTTTTCTGCCACCACCATCACTGCGCAACATCAAAACTTGCGCAGTGGGTTGGTATCCACTCTGGCTCGGGAGGTGAGGCATGTCGAATCGTGACGGGTTGGTGACGCGACGGGATTTCCTGGCCACTTCATCCACCGTAATGGCGGGCACTTTGTGGCCGATGACGATTGCGACCGGTATGGCCGCCGAGTCGAAGCTCGAACCGGCCGCGACCGTTGCAGGAGCAAATCGCCCGCGACGGTTGGCGGCAATCAATTCGATCTACCGGTTGCGGTCGCATGCCTATCACATCATCAACCGGATCGTGTTTGGCTACCCCGTGGACGGCGTGCATCATCAGCCCCCGTTCCAGATCGCCCGGATGTACAACGACCAGTATCCCAAGGACGACCTCAGCCGAGACTTCTGCCCGCAGCATGGAATTCAGTTGTGCAAGACGGCGGCGGAGACGCTCGGAGCCAACGGCGGTCTGGACGTGGACGGCGTGCTGCTGATCGTTGAGCACGGTGACTACCCGGTCAACGAGTTCGGACAGGTTCAGTATCCACGGTTCGAACTGTTCCAGCAGGTGGTCGAAGTCTTCCGCAAGGCGGGACGCAGCGTGCCGGTATTCGTTGACAAACACCTGTCATACGACCACCGCAAAGCGGCGGCGATGATTCAAAACGGACGTGAACTGAAGTTCGGCATGATGTCCGGATCATCGCTGCCGGTCACGTGGAGAAACCCGTCGATCGAACCGGCCATCGGCACGCCATTCACTGAAGCGGTCGTTTGTTTCGGCTTCGACCGCGGGACACCAGAAATCTATTTCTTTCATGCGTTGGAAGTTCTCCAGTGCATGCTCGAACGCCGCCCCGGTGGCGAATCGGGCGTGAAGTCGGTGACGTGCCTGCAAGGGGACGCCGTGTGGAAAGCGGGCGACGAGGGACGCTGGTCGTGGAAATTACTCGACGCGGCGATCCGCAGAAACCCCAGCCGAAATGTCGGGCCGATTCGCGAAAACGTACTCAAGCCGCAAGCGCTCCTGGTCGAATACCGCGACGGTACGCGAGGCGCGGTGCTCAACCTGATCGAGCAGGTTGCCGATTTCAGTTTTGCGGCCTCGATCCGCGGAAGCGACCAACCGATTTCGACGCACTTTTACCTGCCGCCGCCGCCGGGCGCGAAATTCTTCGATCCGCTCACGTTCAACATTGAAAAGTTCTTCGCCGCCGGAACATCACCGTACCCGGTCGAACGCACGCTGCTCACCAGCACAATGCTCGACTGGGCGATGCACTCGCTGCACACGGGAGGCAAGACACTGTCCGATCCGTCGCTCGACATCCGCTACACCGCACCTGCGAGTTCAGGATTCTTTCGCGGCCCGGTTGCGGAATGACGAGTTCGTGTGCTGCCGCGTCGTCAAAACTGAGAATTGGGGTTCGCTGGGTGAGCGGCAAGGTGCTCAAGCCCAAAATCAAGCATGACGACACACTACTCGGCCGCTTTGTCTGCTCGATGACTTCTGAAACAAAAACACCCCGGCTTCCTGAGAAAAAGCCGGGGTGCAATCAATGTCGCTTGGTCACGTCGGCAATTGGCCGGCGGCTCGCAGCAGGGCGCGTTTGACGGCGGTGCGGGCGAGTTGGACTTTGTACTCGTTGTCCGAGAGCGGCGTGGCCTTGGCGACGGCGGCATCGCCGGCCGCTTGGGCGGTCGCTTCGGTGATTTCCTTGCCGACGAGTGTTGCCACCGCGTCGAAGGACGACCACGGCGTGGGGGCCACCTGGCCCAACACGATGCGGGCGTCTTTCACGATCCCGGCGGACGATTCGACGCACACCGAAGCGGCGGCGAGCGGCCAGTCGAGACCTTCGAGTTGCAGCACGTCGGAGCGGGCACGGGTGATGTGGTGCGCGGCCGTCGGCAACCAACTGTGCGTCACGATTTGTCCCGGCTGGAGCACGGTCACATTTTGCTCCGACGTTTTCGGCGTGACGAAGAAGTATTCCAGCGGCAGCATCGAAACCTGATTCGGCTCCGGTCCGACAATGCGGACCTTGGCTCCCCAGGCGATGAGTGCCGGGGCGAATCGCGACGCGCTCACGAACTTCGCCGGACCACGATTGCCGAAGATGGCGTGATTGTCGTTGCGTCCCTCGGCGACCAACGAGTGGCCGTCTTCCTGACCGAGCAGGCCGTAGCCGTTCCGGAAGTACCAGCAGTTCGGCAGCAGGCACAGATCGCCGCCGAGCGTGCCGTTCGACCGGACTTGGATGGCATGCACGGCGTCCGCCACCTGCACGAGCGAGGCGTAATCTTGCAGCATCGGTTCGGACAGGATGTCATCGAGAGTGGTCAGCGCTCCGACGAGCACGCCATCGGAAACCGGCGTGACTCCGCGGAGCGATTCGATGTTCTTGATATCCACGACCCGCTGCGGCGTGACGATGTCGCGCTGCAGCAGGTTGAACAAGTCTGTTCCTCCGGCCAGCACCGCCGTGTGGCCGTCGTGCGCGTTGAGCAACTCGACGGCTTCGGCTTCCGACCGGGGATTTGCATATTCGAAAGGTCTCATGCGCGACCTCCTTTCTTCAGGGCGTCGACAACTCGTTTGGGAGTGAGTGGCAGGACGGGGACTCGAATGCCGGTCGCGTTGGCGACTGCATTCGAAATGGCCGCGCCCGGCGAAATGACGGGTGGTTCGCCGAGGCCGACAACGCCGCGGTCGTACTCGCTGTCCGGTTGGTACATGATGGCGACCAATTCGCCGATGTCCCCGATGCGCGGCACCTTGTAGTTTTGCAGGTCGGCGTTGATGTACCGGCCCGTTTTGTTGTCCATGATCCGCTCTTCACTGAGGGCATACGAGATGCCCATGATGAGCGCCCCAAGCACCTGACTCTTGGCGGTCAGTTCGTCGATGATCAGGCCGCAGTCTTGCACGCAGACGAATTTGTGCATTCGGATGATCCCCGTTTCGGTATCGACCGACAGGTCAACCATCTGCACGCCTCCGACCTGATCGTTGGCGAGACCGTCCTTGATGGGACTCTTGCCCTGAGTTTCGAGCGGCATCTTTCCAAGGAGACCGCAGGCATCTTTCCACGAACAGACTTTGTCGGTCCCCTTCCAGATGGCCTGGTCGCGGGCGACCAAGTCGTCGGCGGGAACGCTGTGCTTCGCGGCGACCTTGTCGAAGATCTCCCACAGCGCTGTTTGAGCGGCACGACGATTGGCGCTACTGACACCACCGACCGTGATCGACCCGCCCGATCCGGCACTCACCGGATACTTGCTCGAACCGAGGTTCACTTTCACACCGGTCAACGGCAGGCCGAACGTTTCGGCGAGCACGATGGCGATGACCGTGCGGGTTCCGGTGCCAAGATCCTGACTGCCGAGGAACGATTCCACCGCACCGTCCGGATGCACTTTTACCGTGCAGTTGCAGGCTCCCGCGCCGCCACCCCACTTGTGCATGGCCATGCCGAGTCCGCGTTTGACCGCACCGGCGCCGCCCCCCTTGCCATGCGGATGCCACTTCTCCTTCCAGCCGATCGCTTCGGCGGCGATCTTCATTTCCTCGGCGTAGACCGGTGCTTTCGGACCGGCGAACTCGAGGTTTTTCAGGAAGACGTCGTAGCTGTTCAGACCCAGCTTGCCGGCGACATCATCAATGGCCGTCTGCGACATCGCGGAGGCCTGCGGGTGCGGCGGTGCCCGCCACGCTCGCGTCGGTCCCACGTTGCAACTCAATCCGGTTTGACGCCGGTTGCGATTCGGAAAATCGAACACGTAGGGAATCTGGACGATGGCCACGCCGCCGCCTTTTGTCCCGTCGGTTCCCCAATGGTGGCTGTCCCACGCGAGAATTTTTCCTTCCGCGTCCGCGGCAATTGTCACGTCGATGAAACCCGACGGGCGAGTGCCCGCGACTTTCAAGTCGGTGGCGCGGTCGAGCATGAGCCGCACCGGTTTGCCCGTTTCCTTCGCGAGCTTGGCGCATGCGACGCCCCACTCATCGGCCGCGAACTTGCAACCGAAGCCGCCTCCTTCGTAGTTCCCGATCACCGTGACATTCGAGGCGTCGATCCCCATTCCCTCGGCGAACTGCGCCGGTGTGCCGGAGACGTTTTGCGTCGAGAGGTGGGCGTCGAGATGGTCGCCGGTCCACTCGCAGTGCGAACCGTGCGGTTCGAGGCACATGTGGCTGATCGTCTGAACGCCGTAGTATCCCTTGTGAACTAGCTTCGCACCCTTGAGTGCCGCTTCGACATCCCCCTGCTTGTTCTCGCCCGCCTTCTTGGCTTTGTCCGCTTTCTCGGCCGCGGCGAGATCCGCTTCGTCGACGAAGTGTTCGAGGACTTCGTACTCGATCTTGATCGCCTTCACGCCGTCGCGAGCTTGATCTTCGCGGTCAGCGGCGACGGCGGCGATCAGCACGCCATCCCATTCGATCTCAGTTCCAGTGTCACGGAAGACGTGGACGGCTCGCACTCCCGGCACCTTCTTGGCCGCCGCGACGTCCAACGATTTGATCTTCGCGTGACCGTGCGGACACGTCAGCAGTTTGGCGAACAAGGTTCCCTTCGTGTTGATATCGGCAGAGAACTTTGCCGCACCGGACGCCTTCGCGACGCCGTCGATACGTTGGATCGACTTGCCGATCAGCGCGTTTTCTTTGCGAGCACCCCAGGCGAATTTGCGTTCCGTAGCCATTAGGCACCTCCCTTTGCACAGCAGGATGTTTCGTGGCAGCAGGCGGCGGCAATTTCAGCAACCGGAGCGATCAGCCGATCTGCGGCCTTCTTCCCCGTGGCCAGTTCGAGTGCGGCCTTGGTGATGCCGTCATACGTTCCGCAACGACAGATATTCCCGCCGAGTCCCTTGCGGATTTCGTCGAGGTTCGCGGCGGGATGGGCATTGAGAAACGCTCGCACCGCGACGACGAAGCCGGGTGTGCAGTAACCGCACTGGGTGGCATCGTGCTTGATGAACGCGGTGATGACGTCGTCCACAGTCTGACCGTTCACCAAGCCCTCGACCGTCGTGATCTTCTTTCCCTGCACTTCGATGGCGAGCTTCGTGCAGGCGTAGGTCGCCTTGCCGTCGATGATGACCGTGCAGGCTCCACAGTTGGACGTGTCGCAGACATCCTTGCAACCGGTCAGGTTGAGGTCGTTCCGCAGACAATCGAGCAGCGTGGTCCGCGGCTCGACGGTGGCGTCGTGCGCTTTGCCATTGATGTTGAGCTTCACCGCCACCGGCTTGGTGGAAGTGACGTTGGCGGCGGCTTTGGCCTGCGCCTCGGCGGTTTCGTGGACAGCAGTCGCCACCGCGGTAGCGGCGGCAGCCACGCCGGTGCCTTTCAAGAAATCGCGTCGATTGACGCTTGCGGCCGATGGCGGCCGATCTTCTGGGTCCCGCATAACTGCTCCTCTCCCTGAAGTGAATTGAAACGGTGAACCAATGATCGCCGGTAGTCGCGTGAACCACGCTACCCGGCCAGGCAGACGCTCATGCCAAAAGTCTCCCGCTGTCATGAAGAAGGGAACCTCGTGATCGCCGCTTGCGGCAGATCGCATCGGCAGGTTGTACCGCGTTCGGCGAGATTTTCAAGTTGACGGCGGGAAGAGTTGGTGATTCGAGAGTGGCGGACATCGGCTGGCCTCACGAAAGAACCGACGGCGCCCCTTCGTTGTTCGAAGACAGACGGCAGACATTCGCGAGGCTGGCTTGTGGTGCGGTGCCTGTCGACGGATAATCTCGCGCACTTCCGGATCAACTTGCATGTTTCTCTTGAGGAGTGGAACCATGAGATTCAGTTTGGGATGGATGATCGTCGGTAGCCTGCTCGTTTCGGCGTGCAGCAATCAGGCCGGCAGTGCTCCGGCTACCTCAAGTAAGCCCGCGACCGGTTCGTCTGGCGGTGCTGGAGGCGGTGGGCCAATTGGGTCCACTCCAACAGGAGCGGCCAGTCCGCTCGAGAGTTCTGATGTGGACGCCAGCCCGGTTCCCATTGAATTGGGAGTTGCCAAGCTGACTCCCGAGAACACGAAAATCGAATTCGTTGGAACGCACACCGGCAATAAGCCCGATCCGCGCACGGGTGGCTTCGCGAAATTCAGCGGTGCGGCCGAGGTGGATTCGGACGGCAAGACGCTCAAGTCGGTGTCGGTCGAGATTGAAACCGGATCGCTCTGGACGCAGATGCAGCCGCTGACCGCGCATCTCAACGCTCCGGATTTCTTCGACACGCGTGAGTACCCCGCTGCCAAGTTCGAAAGCACTCAGATCGCCGCGGATGGCGACGCGGGCCAAGTCACGATCACCGGCAACCTGACGTTGCTGGCGGCGACCAAAGAAGTTTCATTCCCCGCCAACGTCTCCATCAGTGGCGAGGGGCTGACGTTAAAGGCGAAGTTCTCCATTGATCGCGCGGAATTCGGCATGGACAAGTTGGTGGAACGTGTTGAAAAAACGGTTTCACTCACGGTCGTTATCGGCGAGAAAACTCAGCCACAACAAGGACCGGGTGGATTGGGAAGCGCTCGTGGAGGGCCGGGTAGCGCTCCGGGTGCAGCGACTGGCGATGGAAAAAAATGACCGTGTGGACAGTGCATTTTGATCAACCGTTGATTGAGAATGGGCACTCCTGCCCACCCTTCGTTAGTCGAATTGCAAAGGCAGAAGAAGGCTGGGCAAGGTGCCCAGCCTACATCTTGGCGACGACATGAACTCTGTGATCGAATTTGTGGGGGCAGGGATCGTCGTGCCTGCTGCCGTTTCGGTCGCGACCATGTGGCTGTCTCGCCAATTGTTGTCCGCCGAGACTTCGTCGCGATACTCGGCGGCGGCAGCGTTTGCCGCCGCATACGGCGTGGGGTATCTGCTGCTGCCGTCGTGGGCAGAACTCGTTCCCAAGCGACACTGGCACTGGACACCCTACTTGGCGTTGGCCGCCGCAGTGACCGGACCAATCTCTGCCGCCAACGGACTGCATTTGGTTGAGCGTTGGCTGTTGTATTTGATGACCGCCTTCGTGTCCGCCTGGCTGCTCGTCCCGACGTGGGCCAGCCTGCAACCGCCGCGGTCTGTCTGCGTTCCACTACTGACGGGTTACCTATTCCTGCTGGCCGCCATGTTGGAGCCATTGCTCAGTCGTCTTCCCGCTGCTGCGATTTCAGCGCAGTTGACTATTTCGTCGGCGTGTACTGCCATCTTGGTCGCCGGGTTCATCAGTGTCACGTATGCACAGACGGCCGGGATCGTGGCGGCAGCGCTGACGGGCTGCTTGTTGGCAGCAAGCTTTTCGTCAGGGACGACGACTGCCCGCGGGCTGAGCCTGGCCTATTCAGTGACGGTGGGTGGATGGGCTTTCATCGGATGCATTGAACCACAGCGACCTGCATTCGGTCTGTTGCTTGCACCGGTTGCTCCACTGTCCCTCTGGTGGTGCGTCAGTGGTCCCGTCTCGCGACTACACCGCCGCGCTGCGGCCACGGTCCAGACCGTGATGGTCCTGATCCACCTGGCAATTGCCGCCGGGCTGATGGCCACGACCTCCTTAAATCCATAGTGACATCGCAAGAACACATTGGCGGAATCTGGTTCCAAAGCCGTTCGTAAAGAACGGTTGCCGAAACATCATTTCTGACGGTACGCCGCCCCGCTCGCCTGTTCTTTCCCCAAGCATAGGCTCACTGCGACGACCTCAACTCGCGGTCGGAAAAAACGTCAGGAAACCTTGGGCACCGCCCAGTGTCCATTGCGATAGTTTCGACCGACCAACTTGGCCGCGTCGGCGTCGCCCACGATCTGCTCGTTGACGGGATCGAAATTCAAGACTCGTCCGGTGCGGGCCGCGATGTTGGCCAGATGCACCAGCGTCGCAGACAGGTGTCCGGCGGTGATGTCGGCATTCAAACGGCTTTGCGTGCCACGAACGCAATCAAGGAAATTCGTGTGATGCGCCGGGAGATCGACCTGTCCGGTTTTCTCGGCGATCAATTTGTTCTTCGGACCGTACAACTTCCAGCCGACCGTGTGTCCGAGAATCAGCACACCGTCTGTGCCGTAGAACGCCGCTCCGTTTTCGTAGCCTTCCTGAACATACGGCGACCAGATGCGCTGTTCGAAGATCAGTTGCTTCGGGCGACCGGATTTACTGGCAGCCGGGTATTCGAAGGCGGCGTACTGCGTGTCGGGGAACTGTTGATCGTCATCGAAAAAGTACTTGCCGCCGATGCAGGTGGCCTTCGAGGGATGCGTCGTCACGCCCAGCCCCCAGCAGGCGACGTCGATGTCGTGTACGCCATCGTTGCCGATGTCACCACAGCCGAAGTCGTACCACCACCGCCACACCCCCGGCAGCATGTTGGACCGGTACGGAACCGCCGGAGCCGCACCCAACCACAAATCGTAATCGAGGTGAGCGGGAGGAGGACTCGGCTGCGTCTTGCCGATAGAGCGGCGAAGCTGGCTGTTCCAAGCCTTTGCGACCAGCACCTCGCCGATTTCGCCGCGCTGCAGCCGCTCCATTGCTTCTTGAATGACGGGTGTGCTGCGGCTTTGTGTGCCCACTTGCAAACACTTGCCGGTCCGCGCGACTGCCTTCGCCATCAGCGAGCCTTCGCGGATGTTGTGGCAGCACGGTTTTTCGACATACACGTGCTTTCCGGCATCGAGGGCCAGGATCGCGGCCGGCGCGTGCCAGTGGTCGGGCGTGGCGATAAAGACCGCTTCGACCTGTTTGTCGTCGAGAACCTTGCGCATGTCGGAGATTGCCTGCGGCGCCGTGCCGGTCGCCGTTTCAACCTCTTTCGCCGCCGCGGCCAAACGGTTTTGATCGACATCGCAAACGTAGGCGATTCGAACATCCTTGCGCTTCACAAGATTCCTGACATGGTTCATCCCCATGCCACCCGGGCCGATCACACCCACGACGACCTGCCGAGGGTCGGCCGCTTGTGCAACACCTGCATGCATGGCCCACGCCGCCGCGGCCACTCCGGTTTCCTTGAGGAACGATCGTCGGTCGGTGTTGGTCATCATGGCTTCTCCCGGAAAGGAAATGAGTGGCAGGTCAACTGAACTAAATGTGTTTGCAGAACAATGGGGCAGAACGATTTCCAAAGGCGGTCATTCCGGAAATCGTTCTGCCCCCATCGTTCTGCCAATCGTTCAAATGTCCTCTGCGGTTGCAATCAGGCGAAGATTTCCGTGACCACATTGCCGGCGATATCAGTCAGCCGGAAGTCGCGTCCGGCGTAGCGATACGTCAGCCTCTCATGCTCCAGGCCCATCAGAGCGAGAAGGGTGGCGTGGAGATCGGTGGTGTGCATCCGCCCCTCGACGGCGTGGATGCCGTATTCGTCGGTGCCGCCGTACGAAAAGCCCGGCTTCACTCCGGCTCCAGCGAGCCACATCGGATAGCCCGTGATGTTGTGATCGCGGCCATCGGGACCTTGAGAAGTCGGATGCCGCCCGAACTCGCTGCCGAACAGGACGAGCGTTTCGTCCAGCAGTCCGCGTTGTTCCAGATCGGTGAGGAGCGCGGCGGTCGGCTGATCGGTGGCGGCGCCGTTGGCGATCAATCCCTTGTGCAGATTGTTGTGATGATCCCATCCGGACTGGCAGATTTCGACGAATCGGACTCCCGCTTCGCTGAGCCGCCGGGCCATCAAACACTGTCGGGCGAAGCTGCCGGCCGGACCCGGCTTCACACCGTAGGCGTCTCGCACCGACTGCGGTTCTTTGGAAATGTCGAGCAACTCGGGCACCTGGCCCTGCATTTTGAAAGCCAGTTCGTACGACTGAATCACCCCGTCGAGTTCGTCGGGAGCGCCGGGAGTTTTCGCCAGGTCGCGATTCATCGCCTGGATCAAATCGAGCTGCCGGCGTTGCAATGGCGTGGCCGTCTGTGCCTTCAAATTCGGAACGAAACCCACATCGTTGATCCGCGTTCCCTGAAAATGGGCGGGGAGAAACGCACTGCCGTAGTTGATCGCCCCGCCGAAGTTCGGTGGCGGGTTGACCGTGATGTATCCGGGGAGATCCTGATTCTCCGTCCCCAATCCATACATCAGCCACGCCCCGATCGAGGGCCGGGTCAACGACGCCAACGCCGTTCCCGTGTGCAGTTGGATGACCGCCTGCGGGTGAGCCGGCGTATCGGTGTGCAGGCCGCGGATGAAACAGAACTTGTCGACGTGCTGGGCGACGTGCGGATAAAGTTCCGAGACCCACGTGCCCGTCTGGCCGTGCTGCTGGAATTTGAATTTCGACGCGGTCAACATTCCACCACCGGGACCGACCTTGCCGCCGTCCGCCTGAAGCTGCGGTTTGTACTCCCACGTGTCCATCTGCGAAGCCGCACCTTCCATGAACAGGAAGATGATCCGCTTGGCCTTGACGGGGAAGTGCGTCGGTTTCGGCACCAGCGGACCGGGGGCGGACGACTTGCCATTGGACGCGGGAGCAGCGGAGGACTGGCGAGAATTCTGTCCGAGCAGGCCAGCCAGCGCGAGGTATCCAAAACCAGCACTCGCCGTCTTCAAAGTTTGACGGCGGGAGACCGGACTTCCCATCGCAGGCAGGTGAGATTGGTCGTTCGACATGGGGTGGTCCTTCAAGTCGCGTTGAGAGAGTACGGCGTCGAGTTGGAGTTAGCCACGTTCGCCAGAACGTGGGCCATCGCGCGAAATTCCCACGTTCTGGCGAACGTGGTTACGATCACGGACGGACGAGGCGTCCATCCCACGGGCAATTCATTTGAGGTATCGGAATTCTGAGGCACCCAGCAGTGCCTGACAAAAACTGGCCCAAGCGGCGGCTTTGGCGTTGGCGGGGCGAATCGCCTGTTCTTCCGCCTGCTCGTCCGTACGAACTGGTTCGTCCGGGTTCAACGGCTCGACAGGCTCGGGCTTCTTTGGTGGCTTGGAATTCTGAGATTGATTCGTGGGTGAATTAGCGGAGTTGCCGGAGGGCGGTTTCTTGCCGCCCGGTTTGGGACGCACCGTATCGGCCACCGTGATGGCATCGCGGACGGCGGCTTCATATTCGGCAAGATAACTCACTGCACGCTCGACCTCCTGTGACGTGGGGGGGCGGCTGACCGTCAATTGATAGGCCAGGTGAATCCGGGCTGCGTCATCCAATTCGACATTTTTTAGCAGCCGCTCTGCAAGGGTCAGCGACTGCCGACGAACGAACGGGTCGTTCAAAAGATAAAGCGCTTGCGGAGCGACCGTCGTCGTATCGCGGCTGCCGGTCACCATCCCCTGCTCGGCAAAATCAAACACGCTGAGCGAAATTGGTGTCAGCAACCGGAGCAGCGGCAGATACACGCTGCGGTGTGGACTGGCGGCGGCGTATTGTGCGAGGCGTCCCGCTTCGGGACCGTTGTTGCGCAATTCGGTGACTTTGAAGTCTTTTGCGGGCGAGGCTTCCGGACGGGTGAGATTCAGTTTCCCGGCGGCGGCCAGCGTCGCGTCGCGGAGTTCCTCGGCGTCGAGTCGTCGCGGACTGTGTCTCCAAACCAGCCGATTGGCCGGGTCGATGGCGACATGGGTTGTGGTCGCGTCGGAACTCAACTGATAGGCGCGAGTCAGAACGATCGTCCGCACGAGTTTCTTGATCGACCAGCCGTCGCGGACAAACCGATTCGCCAGGTGATCCAGCAATTCCGGGTGCGATGGCACATCGCCGGTGACGCCGAAATTGTCGACCGTCTTGACCAGCCCCGCTCCGAACAGATGCTGCCAAATGCGATTGACGATGACCCGCGACGTCAGCGGGTTCTTCTCGTCGGTCAGCCAAGCCGCCAGTTCGAGCCGTCCGCTTTGCTCCGGATTCACGGACGGTTGGCCGTCAAATTGCAAGACGCCCAGAAATCCGCGCGGCACGACCGGCCCCAGTTTTTCCGCTTCGCCGCGAATGCGAACTTCCGTGTCACTGATCGTTTTGGAGTCGCGCATCCCGACGGCAATCGGACCGTTCGCCCCCGGATCGGCGAGCACCGCGAGTTCGGCTTCGAGTCGCGTCAGTTTTTGTCTGGCCACCGCCCGCTGCGGCCGACCATCGGCCGCTTTGACTTCACCGTCCGGACTGTCTCGCAGGGCTTGGAACTCTGCACGCGCCTCTTCCACCGCTTTCTTTGCTTCAGCGATCTTCTCGACGGAAGCGGTCGCCAGATGGTTTTCCGTTCCAATGTGGAGCAGCATCTGCGTGTCGTAGTAATCCAGTCCGCCGCCACCCATTTTGTTCCGCAACCCGGCGCACAGATCGCTGCTGCGGAAGATGCCCGCCAGCGCATAGTAATCGGTCGTTGGGATCGGATCGAATTTGTGATCGTGACACCGGGCACAACTCACGGTCAGCGCCAGCACGGCCCGGCTCACCGTGTCAATCTGCTCGTCCACGTTGTCCATGATGTACCGGACTTTGAACCGCTGGTTGAC
>JACRIH010000018.1 GCA_016235885.1 Planctomycetales bacterium
GCACTGGTGGGCTGACGATTCGCAACGCGAGATGCCCGCAACCCCACGCGCCGGCGACGATGATTCCGGCGACGAACAGCAGGTCGAACCGTTGCGGAAAGTATCGCCATCCGGATTGCTCTCGGATCGCGACTGCCTGTGGATCGGCAGGGTCGGGTCTCGGTGGATCGACCAAGTCCAACAGGAGCCACGGGGCGGCGTAGGCTATTTCCGTGCGGTTGGTACGTGGGTTCGAGTTCGGCAAGTCCTGGCTGAAGAAGGCCGAGAAGTAAAAGACCAGCCAAACGAACACCGCGAAGCGAAACCAGTTCGACTCGGTCAGCGACCGACACTCGCGAACCGGTTGCGGCATGGACTCCCCCGTAGGTCAGGCTTTCCAGCCTGACACCTTCCAACGGTCAACGAAAAAGTCAGGCTGGAAAGCCAGACCTACTTGGGCAGCAACGCGGCCAGTTCGGGATGCGGGCGGGCGATGACGTCGGCAAGAATCAGCTTTCCGCCGAGACGCTCGACCGTGCGTTTGCCGGTTTCAATCGCGGTCTGCACCGCGGCGACATCTCCCTTGACCATGATCGTGACATACGCCGCGCCGATTTTTTCTTTCCCGGCCAGCGTCACGTTCGACGACTTGAGCATGTCGTCGGCCGCGTGAAGGGCCGCGACCAAACCCTGAGTTTCAAGCAAACCAATGGCATCTGACATGATTTTCCATTCCTTCTGAGGTGAATCCTGCATGCCAGGCGAAGTGGATGCATTCGCTTCTGACATCGGGCGGAAGCCCGGACGAACCGCCTCTGGCGGCTGTCGTGGTTGACGATAATCGTAGAGTCCCAACAGTGGGCTGAAAACGGGAGGGGAATCGGCCAGCCGCCGGACAATCTCCAGCGGGGCCGGCAACACGCTGACGAGCGCGGTCGAACCCATCAGGCGAGCCAACTCGGCCCCCTGTTCGGCCGCGACCATGACTTCGGCCGTCGAACCGACCAGCTTGATACACTGCTCCGGTCCGTCGGTGCTCTCGATCCCGAGCAGATGCACTCCGGCCGCCTTGAGGCACCGGTCCGTGACGAGCAATGCCGGTGTGAGGTTGCCGATTTCCAGCAAAGCCAGGCTGAGTCCGTGGGTGGTGGTCGTCGTCATGAATCGGCACTGCTTCCGTCACAGAATCTCAGACACCGCGACCGCGACGGCCTCTTCGCCGGGACACCTCAGCCATACGCTCGCATTTCGGGCGGACACGTCCTGGCGGAAGTATTTGATTTCGGTCGGGCGCGGGTCTTCAAACACTTCGACCACATTGTCACGCAAATTCACGATCCAATACTGCGGGATGCCCACAGAAGCATACAACTTGAGTTTGGTAGTCCGATCATACGTGAGCGACGTGTCGGCCACTTCAATGGCCAACAGGATGTCCCCCGGGCCAGGGTGGCGCGTGGCGTAGTCGGCCGGCCGACCGCGGATCACGGCGAGGTCCGGTTCGGGTTCGCTGAAGTTGGTGAGCGTTACGGGAAGCTGCACACTCAAATGCCAGCGACCCGCGTTCGCAATCCCGCTCAAAAGCTCTTGTAACTGCTTCACGACCAGTGCATGTCGAGGTCCGTGGCCTATTGGTTTCGAGTCCTTCGTGCCGCGGTCCTTGTGAATCAGGAACCCGTCAATCAATTCAATCGGTGAACCCTCGGGCAGGATGCCGTCGCGGATCATCTCGTGATACTGATCCAAATTCAGTTGGACCAACGGGGGAGCCTTTCCAGCGGCGAGTTGTTCCAGCAGGTTCGCTGTCATGTTGTTTCAGACCCGTCCCTGCGGACGGAACAGTGGTTCAGGATCGCAAGTCGAGCGGATGATAATGAACATCACCGCTTGCGGCTAGACGGTTGTTTCCGGCCTCATCTCGCTGAATGTGATGGCCGCAACCCACATGCTTCTCGCAGTTTCGTCACGACTTCGGATACCTCGGCGATCGCGACCGCGACGTCCTCGGAGGTGTTGAATCGCCCGAGACCAAACCGCAGACTCGCCTTCGCGAGTGGCTCGCTCACGCCCATCGCCAGCAACACGTGACTCGGTTCGGGATCGGTCGACGAACAGGCGGCACCAGAGCTGACGGCGATCGATTTGAGACCCATCATCAGCGCTTCGCCATCCACGCCCGCGATGCTCACGTTGAGATTCCCCGGCAGGCGCGATGTGGGATGACCGTTGAGTGTGATCCTCTCCAACCGCTCGGACAGCCCTCGCCACAATTCGTCTCGCAATCGAGATGTTTCGACAGGCTCGGTCGATAAAAGTTGCCCTGCAAGTTCGCAGGCGACTCCGAAACCGACGACGAGCGGCACCGGCAACGTTCCGGACCGCAAGTGCCCTTCGTGGCCGCCGCCGTCGATCTGCGGTTCGAGCTTCACTCGCGGTCGTCCTTCGTGCCGCACATACAACACGCCGACGCCTTTCGGCCCGTACAATTTGTGAGCCGACACGCTGAGCAAATCCACGCCGAGTTCGTGGACGTCCACCGGCAACTTGCCGATGGCTTGGGCCGCGTCGCAGTGCAGCAGCACGCCGCGTTGGCGACACAGTCGGCAGATCTCAGCGACGGGATTGATCGTGCCGACTTCGTTGTTTGCCAGCATCACCGAGACGAGCATCGTGTTCGATCGCAGTGCGTCCGCGATCCGCTGCGGATCGACCTGCCCGAACCGGTCGCACGGCACGATCGTGACCTGATACCCCTGCCGTTCCAGCCGGCGAATCGGATCGAGAACCGCGCGATGTTCGGCAGCGTTGGCGATTACGTGGCTTCCCGGCGGCGACATCCGCAATGCACCCTTGATCGCCAGATTGTTCGCCTCGGTGGCCCCGCTCGTGAACACCAGACTCTTCGCCGAAGCATTCACCAGTCGGGCGATTTGTTCGCGAGCCACCTCAACCGCCGCCGCTGCCTCCCAGCCGTACGCATGGTTCACGCTCGCGGCATTTCCAAACCGCTCCGTGAACCACGGCAGCATCGCCTGCACCACCTGCCGGTCAACGCGTGTGGTGGCGTGATTGTCGAGATAGATCGGTCGGGGAGACATGCGGTTCTCTGGCGGGACGATTCACGAGACCCACCAGAGATTACCGTGGTGGGTCGGCAGTGAAAGTGTATCGGCCGCGTGGAGCGGAGACCAAGCGGCGAGATTACAAATCTGATCTGTCGAGAAATCGACTTCGACCAGCCACGCGAGACGAAGCGACTGCGTTCCGGTCGGTTTTCGAACCTTGCCGATGCTGTCCTGACTCTGTATTGTTTCGGCTGACGTGTGGCCCCGCCTGAACCGTCCGAAATTTCCCTCCTGGTTGACACCCTGATGCGAATCCTCCCCCGCTCGCAGACGTTTCGCCTGGCACTTCTCGATGGTTCTGTCGCCGTCTGGCTGACAGCTCTCGCGCCGCAGCCGATCCCGGCCGGTGACAAAGCTGCTGTCGAGGTCAAAATCGACCCGCTCGACTGGCCGCATTGGCGCGGTCCTGAGGCGAACGGCATTTCACGCGAGAAGAACCTGCCGGCCAAGTGGTCGCCCGACGGTGAAAATGTGATTTGGAAGAGCGAAGAGATCGCCACGCGGTCCACGCCGATCATCCTGCGGGGCAAGTTGTACACACTGGCCCGCAACTTCCCGGACAGCACGAAGGAGGGTGAGAAGGTCGTCTGTGTGGACGCCGCGACCGGAACGAAAATCTGGGAAAACGCTTTCCAAGTGTTCCTGACCGACGTGCCTGCCGAACGCGTGGGCTGGTCGAGTGTCGTGGGCGACCCCACGACCGGAAATGTCTATGCCCTCGGAGTGAGCGGGATTTTTCAGTGCCTCGACGGGGAGACCGGCAAGACGCTGTGGATGCACTCGATGAGCGAAGAATACGGGATGATCCACACGTACGGTGGGCGCACCAACATTCCGATCATGTTCGAAGACACGGTCATCATCAGTGCGGTGATGACAGGTTGGGGCGACTACGCGGTGCCCGCGCATCGGTTTGCCGCCTTCGACAAAAAGACCGGGCAGATTCGGTGGATCAGCAGCACGCGACTTCGCCCGCCCGACACGACGTACAGCACGCCCATGCGGGCCGTGTTCAATGGTCAGGTGGCGCTCGTGTTCGGGTCGAGTGAC
>JACRIH010000089.1 GCA_016235885.1 Planctomycetales bacterium
CTGCGAAGCCAGTCGTGATCGGCACGACCGCCTACTTCACCGCGAACAACGGCACCAACGGCTACGAGTTGTGGAAGACGGACGGAACCGAAGCCGGCACGGTGATGGTGAAGGATATCGAACCGGGAGCGGCTGGCATCTCGGCAGCTCAGTTTGCACCCGAGTTGGTCGCGGTCGGCTCCAACGTTTACCTGGTGGCGACGACCACGGCGACTGGAACGGAACTCTGGGTGAGTAACGGTATCGACGCTGGAACGACGTTGTTGAAGGACATTGGCACGGGACCAGACCCCGTAACCCCGGCCAATCCGCGGTCCGGTAACCCGTCGACATTGACGGCCTTCGGAACGAAACTCGCCTTCACTGCGGAATCAAACGCCGACGGGATTGAATTGTGGATCACAGATGGAACCACTGCCGGCACGGTTCTGGTGAAGGATGTCCGACCGGGACCGGACCCCGTGACTCCCACGGAACCGGCCTCGAGTCGGGCGAGGCCGTTGGGTGTCGTCGGGAATTCATTGCTCTTTTCCGCAGATGACGGAACGGTGGGTACCGAATTGTGGAAGACGGATGGAACCACGGTGGGAACGGTTCTCGTCAAAGATATTGCGACCGGAGCCTCACAGGGGGTTGACGGCTTCGCTGCGGCGGTCGTCTTTGACAACGCGTTGTATTTCGTCGGTGAGACCGCAGCCACTGGCAGGGAACTTTTTCGGAGTGACGGAACGGCGGCCGGAACCGTGTTGGACACGGATATTCAACCCGGTGCAGGAACTTCGAACATCGCCTCTTTCGTCAACACGACCACGCGACTGTTTTTCATCGCCGACAATGGAACGGTGGGCCTGGAACTCTGGTCCGTGGCCGCAACGCCAGTCGGTGGGAATACGGCACCGACACTGGACAATTCGGGGACACCGTACATTGTGGCGCCGGCCGGGGCACGGCTGCCCGATGACATGAAGACGGGAATCCTCATCACCGACCTGTTGGCTCGTGGAGCCGGCGGAAATCCGATCACCGATGCCGATGCCGGGGCAGTGAAGGGGATCGCGATTACGGCCATCGACAAGACTCTTGGCAAGTGGCAGTACACGCAAACGGTGGACCCAGTGGAAGGCAATTGGATTGACGTGGACGCGGTTGCGGGCGGAGGAACAATCTCGGAGGCCAGTGCGCTCTTGCTCCCGGCCGACACCACAACCCGCGTGCGGTTTGTCACCACGCTCATGCCCCGTCACAACAACCAGGCGACTGACGGTTCTCCCCGCGGCGTGGCAGAGGGCTTCCTGCCGACGGAGACGAAGCTCGACTCGGGATTCACTTTCCGGGCTTGGGATCGCACCGCAGGTTCGGCAGGCGGTCGAGGCGACACGACCACCAACGGAGGCGCGACCGCCTTCAGCACGGCCACCGAGACCGTGGGCACCTACTTCGAGGTGCGGTTGTGGCGGTCGTTAAACGGTCCGGCGCAGTTGAATACCTACACGCTGGAGCAGGAATTCAACTCCCTGATCAACAACTTTGGCTATCAAGACCGATCCACGCAGGTCTTTTCCGGCTTCACGGTCTTGATGAGCCCGATCCCCGGTGTGGCGACGGCTCCCCTGTACCGCATGTATTTCGGCATCGCGTTCGATTCCCCCACGCCCGGTGTTCAGACGGACATGGGTTACCGCTACCTGACGACCGCATTACCGGAAGTCGAATTCCTCGAAAACCTCGGCCCTGTCGCCCAACGGCCCAATCGTGACGGAACCTACTTCCGCGAAAACGGTGTAAACAATGGGACCGGGATCATTGCCTACATCTACACGACCTCGCAACCCGGCAGCACGTCGTCCATGCGTCAGATTTATCGCACCGATAACTTCAGCAAGGACACTCGCACCGGCCCGGTTGGCACTCCGGCCACCGGGACGGTCATGCAGCAACAAGGGGACCACGTGTACACCACGGATGCGGGGATCGAGACCACGCGGACGGGGGCTTGGAATTTGGAATCGACTCGCGGCTTTGTGCGAGAGCTCGCGTTCAATCCACTCAATCTTCAAAGTGGTGCTTTTATTGAGGGTGGTACCATCCCATTGAAGCACACGCGGCCCGACTTGAATCTGTCGCCGGCACTGTCGTGGGCGACTCCGCCTACGGCAACCCAGTCGTTCGTGGTAACCGTGATTGACACCAGCGCCGGGAACTTCATCCATTGGATGATTTGGAATATCCCGGCTGCCAGTCGCTCGCTGGCCGAGGGGATCGCCAAGACGGCGGCCCTCGGGGATGGTTCGCAACAAGGAGAAAACGACTTCCCCGGCACTGGCTACGATGGTCCCGAACCACCCATCGGCAGTGGGCTACACAACTACCTGTTCGAAGTCTCTGCTCTCGACAATACGCTGGCTCTCACGCCAGGAACGACGACGTTGGCTCAACTGACGGCGGCGATGCAAGGACACATCCTGGCGCAGGGCTATCTGTACGGTCTCTACAGTCGGTGATTAGGGACGAGGTCGAAATAGAATCCCTGTTTCCAGGTCCCCACTCCCCATTGGGGGTATTGGCTGGCAGTCTGTTGAAGAAGGTAGAACGGCGCTTCCGGGCCGTAAAATTACAACCGATAACGACGGTCCGGAAGGGCCGTCCAACGATTCTTCAACAAGCAGTCAGGTTGAGGGGCGGTCCAAGCGTCTTTGTGGAAGGCTTCATGTTGCGGCACTACGTTCCACGGCGCTTCGGTGATTTGTGACGCCGTCCTTTGCTCGATTCCGATTTGCCGATCGGGGATGACTGGGTGAGTGCCGTGATCACATTTTTTCCGGTCCGTGACAAGGCAAACGCGAGCATGCCTCCCAGCGTCAGACTGAAGAGCAGGCCGATCACAAGGGTTGCCTTTGCTCCTTCGCTGATTCCTGTTTCGAGAACCGCGTGCGTGGGATCGCTGGGGTGGTGGTACACGGTCACGGTCGATCCGACGGGATACTTCGCGGCGATGGCGGCTGCGAACTCTTGATTCTCGACGAGAATGCCGTCCGAGATCGAAATGCGATCCGATTCGCACTGTCGTCCAGAGACTTCATACTTGTAGTTCACGATCGGAGTGAACAACGTCACCAGCCGTGAGGTCGTTCGCTCTTCTTTGGAGTGCAACACCTTCTTCTCAATTTGCGACTGGCTGGAGGTGACGGACGATTCTGTCACCGTGCCGCGGACCTGCGGCCATCCCTGTGAACGCCAACCGTGCCAAGACTCGCCAACGCCAACTCCGAGGATGGCCAGCATTCCCGCGAAGCTCACTCCCAGCACACAGAGCGTGATTTGATAACGAGACATGGCTGTTTCTCAGGAGATAATGCGATCCCACGACGCCATTCCCCGCAAAAGACACGAAATAAACTGGGAACCAACGGCGATCAGCATTCTCGGATCGATGGCCCTCAAAGCAGGGTGCCGAAAACGCAAGACCATCAGTTCACCACACCACATGTTCGTTTTCGTGGCCTTCGCTTATTTCGCGGGAATAGCGTGTGAGCAAGCTGCGCTATTTTTTCTCCCGCTTCGCTTCCCACTCGCGGCTGCGAGTTTGGCCGTCGCGTTCCGAGTCCGCCGTTCCCTTGATCGTGTCGGCGTCCAGCTTGTCTTTGTACTTTGTGGTGAACTTCTGTCCGTTTCGCTCGCGGGTCACAGCAAACGAAACCGTCCCGTCCTTGAACGCGGCGTCGTCGATCTTCGTTTCGGCGTTGTCACGGCCGAGTACCACCCCCATGAGCTTGTCCCCTTCGAGTTTCAATTTGAGCGTCGTCTCCCGCGCTTGGTTGTTGAACGTCGTGGACCATTTCCAAGTGCCCGTTGGGTCCGCCTTGGCTTTATCGTCCGCCGCCTGAGCCAACCCAACCAACGCTGTACACGTCAACGTGAATCCCACCAATGCAAACCGTTTCATGATCTGTCTCCCTGAGAAGTGTTGATGGCGACAAGCGGCCGAATCGTCCCCGTGATGGACCGACCCCTCGTCAGAATGTTGCAGTATGATAACCCGGCGTGGGCTTCGCGTCCCGCGTCAGGCTGTCGGGGCTGTTGAGTGGCACGCCCCGAGCCGGGTCCGTAGTCCGGACGAGGTGTCTCATTAGGTCGTGAATTGACGCCCTCGTTCGTGGACTGCGCCTCGTCCGGACCAAGGGGGCCGGACTACGGTCCCTCTTCCTTCGGTCGCCCCCAGCCAGACTGCCTGTGGATGGCATGACTTTGATAGGATACTTCGCAACGAACCCGGCCGATCGTTCATCGTGATTCTGGAGGTTGTCCGATGACCGCGAATTCACGCTCGGAGACTGCGAAGAAGACGCCAAAGTTGGCGAATGGATTCACTCTCATCGAGTTGATTCTCGTGATCGTGATTCTTGGCGTGTTAGTCGCGCTCTTCTTGCCAGCCACCCGCAGGGCAAGAGGGCCTGCACGGCGCATGCAATGCAAGAACCAACTCAAGCAAATTGGCTTAGCGTTGCACAATTACGTTGATGTCTATCACGCCCTGCCTCCCGCTTACACTGTCGACGCGAACGGCAAGCCTCTCCATAGCTGGCGGACGTTGATTCTGCCGTACTTCGATGAAAAGCCGCTCTACGACAAGATCGACCTGACGAAGGCTTGGGACGATCCGGCAAATGCGGAAGCCCACAAGAGCATCGTTAGCGGTTACTGCTGCCCGTCAGCCGTCTTACCAAAGAGCCACACGACTTACATGGCCGTTGTCACGTCCAACAGTTGCTTTCATCCCACCGAGTCCCGACGGCTGTCGGAGATCACGGATAATCATTCGGAAACACTGATGGTTGTCGAAGTGGATTCCGAACATGCCGTCCATTGGATGGCTCCACGGGATGCGGATGAGGCCCTGTTCCTGGCATTCAGCCCCAAGGGCAAACACGCTCACCTCGGAGGTGCGCAGGCCACCTTTCTCGATGGCACCGTCCGATTTCTGAATCACAGCCTGCCGACGGAAACACGACGCGCACTGATCACGATTGCGGGAAAAGAGAAACTGAACGACTTCTGACGGCCTCATGCTGCAGGGTACGCTGACACCGACGGAGCCAACGAACGACTCTTTCTGCGCAACTTCAGTCCGATCAATTCGAATGTGGTCAACGGCAAGATCCAACTGGCCCACGACGCCGCTGGATCAAACCACAGGGCTTGTACCTCGATCACGTTGCCGAACCCGACGATGATCCTGAGTACGACGGCCGAACAAAGCAGCAGAAAGCAGCGCCACATCCAGCGCCGGTGTATCGCAAACTGCCGCTTCACCGCCGCTCGCCAACCGAGGGCGATACACGTTCCCGTCAGAATCGCCAGGATCGCAAATCCGATGGCTGCGGTGGTTCCGGTCGACGTGTGATAGGCCATCCACAGACCGCTCGGAGTCACGACGCACAGGACGTTTGCGGTCTGCAATCGTCCGAGAATCCGGTGCCACTTCGGAAATCGCCGTCGAAATGTTTCGCTGAGCAGCACCATTCCAAAGCCGAGCGCCACGGGGCCGGACGCGATATGCGGATAGAACGCCCTGCGGTACGCGCCAAAGAAATACCCTTCCCGACCGCGCAAGAAATCGGAATCAAAATTGGGAGGGAAGTAATTGACATACCCCAACATCACCTCGACAGTGACTTTGACAATCAAAGGTCCCGCCGCAACCGCCAACACTCGCCGCAATGTCGTTGAACGGTCTTTCACCATGCCACAGGTTCCTTCCTGCGATTGCCGAACAAAACCGACAACCGCGACTCGTAGGAATTCCACGTCGATTATCACTGGTCGCAGAAGACTGGACAAGTAATCAGAGCGGCAGAGCAACTTCTGGACATTCGCATCCCCCCGCGATATCGTGGCCCGCCGGTTGACAACACACCGGTCGAGGCGGGGGCGAGCATGAGTTTGTTTCGGCGGGAAGACATTTTGGTGAGGTGCCCCCAGTTTCTGTACCAGGTGTTATAAGAGTTTAGGTTTGGGTTTGGGTCATGGAACAATCGCGACGTGTGGGGGCCGCGACGGAGTGCAGGCGAGCGGAGCGGGGCGGGGACTGGCATCTCTGCAAAACTGTCCGAAGCGGGTGGGATTGATCTCCTCGTCATCTACAACTCGGGGCGGTTTCGGATGGCCGGACGCGGGTCGCTCGCGGGGATGATGCCGTACGGCGACGCCAACGCCATCGTCATGGAGATGGCTCAGGAGGTGCTCCCCGTCGTCCCCCACACGCCGGTGCTCGCGGGAGTCTGCTGCACCGATCCGTTTCGGATCATGAAGCTGTTTCTCCGCGACGTGCAGCACGCGGGGTTCTCGGGCGTGCAGAATTTTCCCACCGTCGGTCTGATTGATGGGACGTACCGGCAGGGGCTGGAAGAAACCGGCATGAGCTTCGGCCTCGAAGTGGACATGATCCGCCTCGCCGGCGAATTCGGCTTGCTGACGACTCCCTACGCCTTCCACCCGGACGAAGCGGCCGCGATGGCCCAGGCCGGCGCGGATATGCTCTGCGGCACACATTCGGAACGCTGCTCAGCAAGGGGGGCGTGGCACCGCGCACCGCTCAAGCCGCCATGCGTCACAGAACGCTCGACCTGACGATGAACGTCTACACCGACCCCAAGCTGCTCGACGTTCACGGTGCGATGGATTCGCTACCGATGCTCCCGCTCGACGGTTCAACCTCGACCGCAAACACGATGCGAGCGACCGGCACTTATGACGCGACCGCGCTTGTACCAATGCTTGTACCTACGGGTGACTTTTCGAGTGGTTTCGAGTCATCCACTGACAATTCGACGGGGTGTGAAGTGTCGCTGATCGCGATGACCAACAATGCGAAAACCCCCGAGAAAACAAGCGTTTTCCCGAGGGTTTCCACTGACTCCACCGAATCGGGACGACAGGATTTGAACCTGCGACCCCTTGACCCCCAGTCAAGTGCGCTAGCCAGGCTGCGCCACGTCCCGAAACGCATTGTGGTTGTGGAGGAAGTCGTCACAGAACACCGACTCTGTCGTTTCCTCACGGCGGCTGTTATCGCAGTCGAGGGTGAGATTTGCAAGTGTGACATCTTGGGATTCGTTGATTCAGAAGGCAGGGTTGCGACAGTGGTGGATTCGTTGGCCGGATCAGGCGAGAGCGGTCTTCAATGCGAAGGCACCGATGGCTGGCTGGCCGCACGTGCCGTGTTCGCACACGTACACCGTCGCGTCGCTGCCGGTGCCAACCTTGCCAAACAAGAGTGGGCGAAGAGATGGGGGAAGATCGTCGTCGCAGCCGGCAGACCGCAGTGCGAGCACTTTGTTGGGCAGGAAGCGGCGGTGGATGACTCGCAGCGCGTGGTTGGTCGCCTGTTGATTCGTACCGCTCACGACCTCACCTGGCTTCATGAACAGTTGGAGCGCCAGGGGTAGGCCAAACCACACGGCCACCGCCCCCACCCCAACCCACAGCCAAACCAGCCGCCGCGGTCGGC
>JACRIH010000098.1 GCA_016235885.1 Planctomycetales bacterium
CGTCGCGAGTCCGAGCCGGGGTGGCAACCGAAGGTGTCGCGGGGTTCCCCCTTGCCCCCGCAGGGGTAGAGGGGGTGAGGGGGTGAGGGGGTGAGGGGCAAGCGGCTCTGGACTCCAAATTCAAGGCAAGCTGGATCACGATCGCCCCTCACCCCCGGCCCCTCTCCCCCTCCGGGGGAGAGGGGAGTTTCGCCTTGCTGCGCTGCGGCCCTGTGTCAAAACTCTCAGTGGCAAATTTGGTTTTCCCCGTGACTGGCACCGCCGATTCAATCGCCGTCGACCCACTGACGCAACTGCGCGAGGCGTTGCTGCATTACTGGGGCTACGATTCGTTTCGACCGTTGCAGGCCGAGGCGATGCGGGCGGTGATCGAGCATCGCGATTCGGTCGTCGTACTGCCGACGGGTGGCGGCAAGTCGATCTGCTTTCAAGCCCCGGCGGTGACTATGCCGGGGTTGGCAGTCGTCGTTTCGCCGCTGATCTCGTTGATGAAGGATCAAGTCGACGCTCTCGTCGAGTGCGGTATCGCCGCCGCCTGCGTCAATAGTTCACTGCCGCAGAGTGAACTGGTACGCGTGGCCGATTCCGTGCGACGGGGTGAACTGAAACTGCTTTACGTCGCCCCCGAACGGCTGTGTACCGAGCGGATGCTGGGGTTCCTCGACACGGCGAACGTGTCGTTCTTCGCGATTGACGAGGCGCACTGCATCAGCGCGTGGGGACATGATTTTCGGCCCGAGTACCGGATGCTGGGTCAGTTGCGGGAGCGCTTTCCCCGCGCGGGCGTTCACGCCTACACGGCCACCGCAACACAGCCGGTTCGCGACGACATCGCGAAGCAGTTGGGACTTCGTCGAGCCGAACAACTCGTCGGTTCGTTCGATCGGCCCAACCTCGTCTATCGCGTCGTGAGGAAGCACGACGTGCTGAAGCAGGTGCGGCAGGTGATCGACTCACACCCCGGCGAGTCGGGCATCATCTACTGCATCTCGCGGCGCGAGGTCGACGATATTGCCGAAGCCCTGAAGCGAGCCGGCTATCGTGCGCGGGCGTATCACGCGGGCCTGAGCGATATTGACCGGCACAAGCACCAGGACGAATTCCTCAACGACGACGTCGACATCGTCGTGGCGACGGTCGCGTTCGGCATGGGGATCGACAAGTCGGACGTCCGGTTTGTGATCCACACCGGCACGCCGAAATCGCTCGAACATTACCAGCAGGAAACCGGTCGAGCCGGCCGCGACGGCCTCGATGCCGACTGCTGGCTGTTCTGGACCGTCGGCAATTTCATGACGTGGCGCAAGATGCTGAGCGACCTGCCGGCCGCAGCATACAAACAGGCGGACGAAAGCCTGCGGTTGATGGAGCGGTATTGCAACAGCGTCGTCTGCCGGCATCGCGCGTTGGTCGAACACTTCGGGCAGGAGTACAGTCCCCGTAGGATGGACGCCCCGTCCGTCCGTGACTCCACATCCGATGCTGCTCAAGGACAGACAAACACGGACGGACGGGGCGTCCATCCTACGGAATCCTGTGGTGCGTGCGATGTCTGTCTCGATCAACTCGACTTCGTGGCCGATGCGAAAGTGCTTGCGCAAAAAATCTTGTCATGCGTCGTGCGGCTGAAGGAGAGTTTCGGAGCCGGCTACGTCGCGCAGGTGCTCACCGGTTCGCAGGACGCGAGAATTTTGGAAAACGGTCACGATCGGTTGAGCACGTACGGGCTGTTGAAGGATTCCCCGGCCGCACACGTCCGCGACTGGATCGAGCAACTGGCTGCACAAGAATTTCTGGTGCGCACCGGCGAATTCAACGTCCTCGCGGTGACGCCCGCCGGTTGGGAATTGTTACGCGGTGACGCTGTTCCACGATTGCTACGACCGGCCGCGAAGAAGACGAAAGCGGCACGCGGGACTCGCACCGAGGCCGCGTCGTGGGAGGCAGTCGATCGCGGACTGTTTAACGTACTGCGAGATCTGCGACGAAAAATGGCGGAAGAACGACACGTGACACCATTCATCGTTTTCCCCGAACCAACTCTTCGAGAGCTTGCACGGCGCAAGCCCACGACTCTGGATGGATTCCGACAGATTCCTGGTATCGGAGACAAAAAAACTGCTGCCTATGGTGCGGTTGTTACGGGGGCGATTCGAGCATACTGCAACGATCACGGCCAGACGATCGACACCGCGCCTGTCAGCGAATCGCCGACAGACTCTCACTCTCGCACAAAAACTCGCATCGCCGAACCGGTCGAAGAGAAGGCGGTGACCACGCTGGCTTCGAAGCAAAACGCCTTCGACATGTTCCACGAAGGCCGCACGGTGGACGAAGTCATGTCGGTGACCAACCGCGCGCGATCGACGGTCAACGAGTACCTGGCCGAGTTCATCGAACAGACACAACTCAGCGACCCGGTGCCGTGGCTGGATCAAGCCACGTTCCAACGGGTGCAAATCGCCGTCCGCTCGGTCGGCCACGAGAAACTCAAACCGATCTTCGACGCCCTCGAAGGCACCGTCTCCTACGACGCGATCCGGATCGCCGTCGCCTGCCTGCGAAACCTGCCACCGGAAGACTTCATCGACCTATCGTCGGCAGGCGCGAATATCGAGTGACGCACTAGCGCACCTCGACGACGGCACCGAGGGGCAGCTTGGGCCACAGGCTGCCTTCGGGGATGATCTGGATCGGGAGGGTCTGGCTGTCGGGCGATGACAGGCCGTCAAATGGCTGGCTGATCGGCAGCGACAAGTCGACCACCTTCCCTTTGGCTTTCACGCCGCCGGGGAATTTCAGCGAGAGGACTTTTCCCACCGGAAAGTCGGTGAGGCGTGCGGCGGGGACGCGGGTGAACACGAACGGTTGTTCGTCGTCCAGCAGGCGGACCAGCGTGTCGTTCGCCGAAACGACATCACCCTGGAGTTTTTGGTAGACGCCGACCACGCCCACAGATTCCGCGGTCACGACCAGTGCGGCCCGTTTGTTTTCGAGCGCCTGCAATTCCTGTTCGGCATGTTCGATACGGGCTTTGACGAGTTCGATGCCCGACGACGAACGCACTTTTTCGGCCAGCCCGCCAGTAATCTTTTCCAATTGTTTCACGCGCTCCTCGCACAGGTCAACCTGCGCGGCGGCGGTTTCCTGTGTGTTCTGAGCCGCTTCCTGCTCCAGCAGCAAGCGAGTCCGCCGTTCGTCGTTGCGGCGCAGCGGGATGATCAACGGGCGCAAGGCGGGATTCTCCAGCTCCTGGGTCGCGATCGGATCGGTTTCCTTCAGCAAATCCTGGACGGCCAAGCTTTCCAGCTTGGTCATGTACCGCTGTTTAATGTAGTTGGCCGTCTTGAGCTTGGTCTCGAAGATGTCTTCATGGATGTCGCGCAGCCGCCATTCGAGTTCGACGGCCAGCTTCGCTTCGGTCTGGCCGAGTTCGGCTCGCAGCGCCGCGATGTCTCGTTGCTGCTTCGCAACCAAGTCGTCGAGACGGTCGTCGGAGAGCCGGACGAGCGGTTGACCGATCTTCACGACGGCTCCCGGCTTGACGAGCCATTCGGCGATGCGAGCTTCCCGGCGCGGCGTGACGATGCGCACCTTCGCCTGATACGTGCCGACAAACGATTCGTGCCGCGTCCGTTCCAGTCCAACCGAGATCGCGATGCCGAGGCTGAATGCAACGAGGCTCAGCAGGATGATCCGGCTTTTCGGAGCTGGAAAATGGTCGTCGGACGGATCAGCGGCCAATTCAGACAACGTCGTCGTGGACATGGAGTCCCTTTCCGGAAGTGGCAGGCGGGCGGCGACAGTTTGCGAGCCCGTCGTCTCTCACTGAATCGACCGGTCTCACCGGGACATTGATGAGAACCCGCGCCGTCACACCCGCAACGGCCGATCCGGGCCGGATATGCCGGGAGGCGAGAGTTTGCACGGTAGGTTGCGGGCCGACCGCCGCGTGATCGCCGTCAGGACCGTGACCGGAGAACATGTGACACGACGTTCAGAAGAATGTCCAATGTCCAACACTCAATGTGCAAATTCCAAGTTGTCTCGGGCTGACGTCCCGAGTTCAGTCGCCGACAGGGAACGGCGTCCGTCACTTGGACATTGGTAATTGAGTGTTGGAAATTGGATATTTCACCAACATCAATTGTTCAACTCCCGGCACCGTGCGGAAGCGCGATCACCCGGCATCAGTCCGTACGGCTCAATCGCCCGGACGGCTTCGCGTCGATATGCGGCTTGAGGTCGTGGGAGTGTGTGCCGACGGTCGCGGCCGACGTTTCGCCGGAACCGGGGTCAACGTGGAGTTCCGGTAGCGTCGGGGATTTCACCGGGGACATCTTTTGCAGGATGTAACCCATCGGTCCGACCAGCAGGGCCGGCGTCAGGAACAGGTCGGTCAGCGAGGCGGCCGCGAGCAGCACCGCCATCAGCCAGCCGAACCGGCTGATGAGCACCAGGTCACTCGGGAACAACATCAACAGGCCGAAGCTGACGATGAAGCTGGTCTGCCACATCGCGGGGCCACAGTGTTCGAGTGCTTGCACCATCGCGTCGGCGCGAGATTTTCCCTGTTGCAGGCCGAGGCGGAACCACGTCACCATGTGCAGCGTGCCGTCGATCGTGATGCCGAGAGCGATGGACGCCGTCACCGTCGTGCCGATGTCGACTTTCAATCCCAGCCACGAAATCAGGCCAAACACGGCACCGATCGGCAGAACGTTCGGGACCATCGCCAGCAGGCCCGCCCACACGTTTCGCATCAGGACGACCAGCACGATCGCGATGGATACGAATGTCCCCATGAAGCTCCAGATGAAGCTTTGCAGCAGGGCGTCTTGTGTGGCCAGGAAGACGGGAACCATGCCCGTGACGTGATGGTCGGCCCCCGGATGAAACTTGAGCACCGACTGGCAGACGTCGTCGAATTGCTTCGTCAGCGTGCCGTAATGAATGTCGGACATGATCGCCACCTGAGCCGTGATCCGCCACAACTCGTCGCCGGCGTCGTTGAATTCCGATTTGGTTTTCGTGATCGTGTAGTACGACTTGACGCGCCCCTCGGAGCCATCTTTCACGCGGGCTTCCATCGCCTTCGACCGCGCGCCGAACCGCACCTTTTCAACGGGTGACGCCTTGTCCCCCGGCGGCGTCACCGTCGGCAGGAAATCCGCCAGCGACATCGAGCCGCTCACGTCGTCCAGCTTGCGGATTCCCTGCTGAATTTTGCGAACGATCTCCGCCCGTTCGACGAATTTCAGATTCTCCAATCCATCACGCTGGTCGAAGCGGACAATCACATCCACCGGAACGACGCCAGAGAGTTGCTGTTCGAGGAAGTTGTAGTCTTTGACGACGCGCGTCGATTCGGAGAAGTACCGGATGACTTTGGTTTCGGTATCGAAAAACCGGAGTCCGTACATCGCGATCAGGCAGACCACCAGCGACGTGGTTGTGACGAGGGCATGGTGGTCGGCGATCCAGTATCCAAACTTGCGCCAGCCGGAATGATCGAGTTCGATCGCTTGCGGAGGCTTGCCAGGCCACAGTTGCAGCATCGCGGGCAGTCCGTACAGCACGACAAACATCGCGATGATCCCACCGACCGCCGTGTAGATTCCGAAGTCACGCACCGGTGTCAGCGAACTCGTACACAGTGACAGTTGGCCGATGGCGGCCGTCACGCTGGCCCACATCACGGGCGCGGACGCCGTCCGGCACGATTCGACGACGGCGGTCTGCATGTTATGTGCGGCGGCATGCTTCCAATAATTCGCGACGTGGACGGCTCCCGAGAGCGTCGTGACCAGGATCAGCGTGGGCATCACGACGAGGACCATGTTCATGCTGCCGCCGGTCACGGGGACGAGGGCGACCGAGATCAACACGGTCCAGTACGACACGACCAACACCATTCCCGCCAGACGGGCGCTCTTGAGCATCCAAAACGCCATCACGATCCCCACCAAACCGGAAAGGCCGAGCACCGATTTGCGGTGCAGTTGAGAGACCGAAACATCGCGGTTCCAGATCGATTTGATGACTTCCTGATTCAACGCCGAACTGGCCACCGGCCGGCCACCCATGTGGATGGTGTCCGGGTTGACGCCAACGTCTGCCGCCTTCTGTCGCAGAGCGGCGAACGTCCCCTGGCGATCCGCCAACCCGACTTCCGACAAATAAACCACGACTCCCGCCGGCGTACCGATCTCGAAGAAGCAGTCGTCCACGAGCGGCTTCCCGTCCGGTTCGGTCCCCGATTTCGATGTCCGCAGGCCCACCGCGAGGGTGCGGAATTTGTCGATCAGCGTGTGCTCCGGGCTCATCGCCACCCACGCGACTTGGAAGTCGTGTTCGGCCGGAGTATCAAACGCGGACGCGGTGTTCGCAGTCGCTTCGGGAGACGTTGTTTCGCCCGTGTCGACTGCTTCCGGTGCGACGGGCAATACCTCGGGTGGCAGAACCTTAATCGTCAGGCCGAGTCGCTCGTGAGCGCGCTCGACCAGCAGTTGCTTTGTTTTTTCTTTCTGCTTGCGGCCGGTTTCGGTGAGGCGGATTCGCAGATTGCCGGTCCCCAGCAGCACACCCTTCAAACGGCCGACGGCTTCCTCGCGCGAGACGTCTTGCTTCTCGATCCGCTCGATGAGTTCGTGCGGCGTGGTGACTCGCTCCACCTGCTTGAGTCCCCCTCGGCGAATTCCATCCGGCCCGACTTCACCGGTGACGGCCTGTGCGAACTTCTGGACTCGGGGATCGCTCAGGCTGCTCCCTTCCCACGCGAGCAGCACGGTTTCTTCCGTTGGAAAATGCGACCGGTACCAGTTGAGAACCTTGGTCTGCGGATGATCCGTCGAAACCCAGTTCTGAACTTCGTTTTCCATGTGGGTGTACGTGGTGCCCCAGATCGCCAGCGGAATCAGGAACACCATGAACAGCAACACCCACAGAGACAGACCGTGTCCCCAGGGATCACGCTTTTCAAAGAAGCTCGACATTCAAGGCTCCCAAGGAACGCGGCCGGTCGCGACGCGAAGAATGACCGGTTCCGTTGTGGATGATCGTGGAATGGATGCAGACTGCCAGAACGGACTGTCGGGTTCGTTTCGCCAGACAACGTATTTCATCGACGCCCACTCCGCAGCCACTTCGGCAGGCCGTGACGATTCTTGCGGCTGCGGTGGAGAACAGATTCCGCAGGGCTTACACCACGCAAATCTTCACGCCGCGCGATTGTAGCAGTCACACAGCAGACACGAAATGTCCGTGACGTTGCGGACTCAAGCCACCTTCTCATTCCGCGTGGACGAATCAGTTGCAGGAATTGGCGAACCTGGCGGCGACCTTACCGGTCCGTCAGACACTGCCGCGTGCCAGCCCGATCGCCACGAATTCGGGATCACCCATCGAGATCGCGAGCGTCGCGGCGTCCTCTCACGCGCACAATCTGCCGGTGTGGACGCTGCATAAACCCGGCGATAGCATGACCCGGCAACTTCAACCAAGTGGCCGAGTGGCGGAACAGGCAGACGCACAGGACTTAAAATCCTGTATCCCGTAAGGGGTGTGCGGGTTCGAACCCCGCCTCGGCTATTGCAGTTTGCCGCCTTGCTGAGCGAATCGTGCCAGCTTCTGTTGCAGCGTTGTCTGCGCAAGCACGTCGCGGTTAACGACGTCTTGCGGCACCCGCCCGGAGGCGACATCCAGAATGCTGCGGCACGCCGCTTGTCCGTTGCCGCGAAACAACTCGTCAGTCCAACAGATCGCGTGCGGAGACAGGATGACGTTGTCCAAGCCCAGCAGCGGGTCATCGACATCGATCGGCTCCTTCTCAAACACGTCCAACGCAGCGCCGGCAATACGCCGGTCGCGCAGCAATGCGGTCAGCGCCTGCTGGTCAACAATTGGGCCGCGAGCGACGTTGATCAGAAAAGACGTCGGCTTCATCCGGGCGAGCCGCTCGTGGTTCAGCAAGTGATGCGTGTCCGGCGTCAATGCACAGCAAACGCAGACGAAGTCGGACTGTTCGAGCAGTGATTCAAGCCCCAGCAATTCCACGCCACTCGCTCGCACAGCATCCGGCGACACGAAGGGGTCGAACGCCACATGCCGCATGTCCAACGGAGCCACGATGTGCAGAATCTCTCGCCCGATATTCCCCAGCCCGATCAGTCCCAGCGTGCGTCCCGTCAGTCCAACTCCCATCTGGTCGAGTTTCTCATGCCAGCGTCCCTCGCGGGTCATCCGATCCTTGGCCAGCAACTTGTGCGACAACGCCAGCAGCAGCGTCAACGCCGACACGGCCACCGGTCGCCGCACGCCGGCTGGCGTGATCGTCAGCAGCACGCTGTTCCGAGTGCAGGCGGGCACATCGACGTTGTCATAACCGACTCCAAACCGGGCGACGATCGCCAGCCGGTCACAGTTCTCCAACGTGGCCGCCGTCACGCGCGGAGCCAGCACTAGCAGTGCGTCGAACTGATTCGCGACTTCAGCCGGCAATTCCTGGCCATAGTCCGGCAGAAACTCGCGCTCGATCTGCGAATTCTCCGCGAGCACGTCCAGCCCGATATCGCCGAATCCCAGCGATCCGTCCGGTTTCAAAAAATCCCGCGTGAGACCCAAGCGAAAAGGTTTGTGCATGTGATGGCTCTGTATGTGGACGGTCGCTTCGCGTCTTCCAACCGGCGCAATCGTACTGGTATGCCGGTGGCCCCTCAATCGTCCGAGAGTGGGCCACCCGTGAATCGATGGTCGGTGGCCTGGCGCTGTCTGGTAGCGATTGCCGCTCACTCACAGGAAACCCAATTCGTAGTCTTGACGACGCACTAGCCATCGAAGCGGACGCGATCCGAGTGTTGTCGGTCAACGATGATCAGACGTATTGAATGGAAACTCGATTCGTCTCGGTGGTCTGAATGCAAGCCAAACCGTGCAGAAGTTGTCATGATGACGGTGACTTCTCGATGACTTTCCCCGCTTGAATTCTGAGTCGAGTTGGAGATC
>JACRIH010000099.1 GCA_016235885.1 Planctomycetales bacterium
CCCCAAACCCCCCGGCGGCTAGCGCCTTGCCGCTCACTCTTGAACTCCAATCTTAGCTTTGAAGACGCACTAGGCCGCCCGTCGCAAGCCCGTCAGCTCAACCGACGCGGCCGTGTCTGGCCCCAGACCGATCAAGTGCAAATCGGCGAGGTCGATCTTCCAAGCCAGCGCCAGGCGAAGAATGGCTTCGCGGTGTGCGAGCGGCAATGAAACTCCGCGGCCAGCCTTCCCGACGTTTAGCCGCGTGAACTTTCCCGGCATCGCGGCCTGCGCTCTTTCGATCTCGGCATCCGTCACGCTCAGATTGTAGAACTCCAGAATCTTCCGCAGCCACCCCGGCTGGTCGGTGAAAAACTGTTCGTACGACAGCCACAGCGGTCGCAGATTGGCCGACTCCTGCCGCCAGGACGCGAAGAAATTGAAGTAGAACGGCAGGTGGACGTGGATCAAAAACCACATCTTCTCCTCGAAGTTCATCGTGCGGTATTCGTTGTGAACGTAGCCGGTGGGGCCGAGATGGCACTCGCGCTCGATGTGGTCATGCACCGAAAGAATCACGTCAAAAATGTTGCGGACGAGCACGACGGGACGCAGCCCGTACTGCTGCATCAACTGCACATTGAAATTGGTCGCCTTGACGTGCTGCTGCGTGACGGAATCGGTCGTGCGCAGCACCTTCAACGCCGGCTCGAACAAGTCCTGTTCGTTCTGTCCGTAGAACTGAACCAATCCCAACTGTGGAAACTTGGTGATCTCGGCCAGCAACCCGCAGAGGTAGGTCGAACCCGACTTCGGAAAGCAGGCGACCAGGATGTTCGTGCGATGGATGGTTGTCATCGGTCGGTTCCTTCGCTGAAGAGATAGCTGGCGAACGGATGGCGTACGAGTCGGCCCAGGCCGCCCCAAGTCCAACGTCGCAGCTCGAACACTCGCACGCCGGTGGAAGCGTCTCGCACGAAGACCCGCAACTCGACGGGTTCGGTCGCCGTGGCTGAGATCGCGGGGAAGCGGAACGAAACCGGAACGCCTTCGCGAATCTCCGCCAGTGGCACGGCAGCCTGCGTGACGATTTGATTCTGTGACACGATTTCCACGCACAAACTCCCTGCCGTGTGCGGTTCGTCCACAACGGCGGCCAGTTGCACGCCACATAGATTTCGGCGGCGCAGGTTCAGCGAATACGAAACGTACGGCACGGTTCGCACGTCGTCGCTCGGCTGCAACCGGACTCCCCGGCGCGACGGCGTGAACAGCACCGTATCCTCTTTGAGTTGCCCATAGGTCGATTGCACTGTGTTCCAAGCGTCGCCGCGGCCGAGCCACTGCTGCACCATGCGGCGAGCCAGAATCCCCGCCCGCCACATCCACCCCAGTCGATGCCGCACCATCGCCAGCCGGAATTCGGACGTCGCGAGCCGCTGGCGCAGACTCGCAATCCGCTGGGCGTCGTGGTCGCGATCAGTTCGGGCGCGAGCCTCAAGGTCCACCAGCCGTTGAGACCACTCCGCATGCAACGTGGCTTCACGTTCCCCTGCGGCCGATTGGAAATCATGGAGCTGTTTTGCCAACGACTCAGCAGCCTGTGCGGCCTCCGCGCGCAAAGCGGACTCCCGTTCGGCGGCCTCGCGTTCGACGGTGACGATTTGTTGCGTGGTCTGCACCGATTGCTCGTGTGCGAGGTCCAGCCGGCGTGCGAGCGTGACGTGATCGGTATTGGCCTGGGTCAGTGCGGCGATGAGCGACTGCTCCCGCTCATCGTGCTTCGTCCGCAGCAAATGTTCGAGCGCCTCGAATTCTCGCTCACGACCTGTCAACTCCGCGATCCGCTCGTCGACGGAGGCGGCTCGCGTTTCAGCGGCGCGGCATGACGACTCCAACTCGCGAATGCGAGTGTGTTCGATCACCAGTTGCTCGTTGGCCCGGACGAGCGCCGCCACCGCGGCCGTGTCACGTTGAATGGCGGTCTGAAAGAACTGTTCCAGCCGCTCCAGTTCCTGCCGGCCCCCCTGCCGCAGCATGAATCGGCGGAACAAGACGACCATCTCGCGCCGTGACTTCCGTACCTCTCGATGGCTGGGACTCGCATCGCGTTCCATCGCATTCTCCCAATCTCAGTGGAACTGTATTGATCGCTTGGTAGCCACGCTCGCCAAGAGCGTGGGAAGACTCGCGGAAAACTCACGCTCTGGCGGCCTTTTGATTTATTGTGGCGGTGGCACTCCGTGACACCGCATGTTGTGTCCGCCCCACAGGACGGGCACAACATCCCGCAGGGCGGGCACAACATGTCCCGCCACGGAGTGTCGGGACCACTTTTAATCAACAAGTCCTGGCGAGCGTGGTGACTCGGCCGATTTCACCGGCGGGCGATTCATGCCGCCTTGAGTTCTGTTTCCAATGGTTTCACATCGTCTGTTCGCTCCACGGAGAATTTCACCAGCCAGTGTGGTGCGGCGGGAACATCGGTTTGTCGCCCAGTCGCCAGACCGGCGGATCGTTCTCGATGGACGATCATCGTTCGCAGGTAGATTTGAAACACGTCGTTCGCAATCCGGTGCGGATGAAACTCCGCCAGCGCGACGCGACGAGCCTGGTTCAACATCGCAACTCGTTCGGTATCAGCCAGCGCTGCGGCTCGCCGCAGACTGGCCACGATTTCCGCGACACCGCCGCCACCACAGGTCAGCGCCGTGATGCCGTCCAGCAACAACTCGGCGAGGTCCGGGTGTGGCGGCACCGCAACCAGCACGCCGGCAGCCATCGCGTTCCGGATCGCGGCCGGGAATCCGCACGGTGGGTCGAGGTGCAGCAACAGATCGGCATCGGCGAACAGTTCGCTCCAACCGGGCGATGTCTTGATGAGCGCGACGCGAGCGCGACTCCCGTCGCGTTCAATCTGCCGCTGACACGCCGCCGAATACTCCACGGATGCCCCGACAGTTTCGTCGCCAACCACCCGCAGCCGCACATCGAGACCACTTCGCCGCAGCGAACCCGCCGCGGCGATCGCTTCGAGTTGCCGGCCTTCCGGTCGCAGTGGCCCCACCATCACGATTCGCAGCGGACCGTCGCGACCGATCGCTGACGGTGCCTCGGCCAGATTCAACAGCCGTCGCCGCCCAAGATCGAACGCCTCGCGAGAAGCCGCGCCGCGCGTGCAGAATGTCTCGGTGGACGATTTTTCGGCGAGACACCGAGCGGCATGCAGCGAGCCGACCTGCGCGAGATCGACACCGTCGTCGTAGCTCGTCCCGGAGAGCGAATCGTCTCGCGACGAATCGCCTCCGGCGACTGCAACCACCAGCGGCAGATTCAAATCGCGGCAGACTTTCGCAACTTGCGGATCGGCACCGAGAGCGTGAACCATTGCGGGCCGGAGATCGCTGAGCCGTGGTTCCAGCTCCGAGTCGGCATGGAGCAGGACCGGCTCGATGCCATACCGTCGGACAATCTCTGCGCACTCTTTCAACGAGCCGGATGCATTCTCGCTGTCGTCCTGCGGTGACGAATGGACGAACGCGATGCGCGGCTTGCCGTCCATGCCCCGCTGGTTTCGGGTGCGGGCGTGAAATTCGGTCGCACGCCACGAGGCCTCGTACAGGGGCACGACCGCCGGGCTGTTGTACTCTTCCCGGACGTGCGCAATGCACGCGGCTCGCAGGCGGTCGAATTGAACGGCCGGCATCGTGATCGCCTCACGCAGCACGCGCTGCCAGTCGTCGACCGTGTTCCGCGACTTCAAGCAAGTTTCGCCGTCCGGCAGCAAAGCATACGGTGGCACGTCCGAAAAGATTCCCACGGCTCCGGCGATCGCGAATTCGAGGTACTTGATCAGCCCCTTGCCCAATCGCGCCGGCGTGCTCGCAAACAATGGGCAGATCAAAATGTCGAACCGGTTGCGACGCAACCGGTCGAGGTATTCGAAATAATTGTGCGTGAACGGCACGTGCTTCCACGGGCACGACAGCGAAGGCAACCCCGCCATGTCAGGCCCCCAGAATTCGATTTCGATCTGCCCGGAAAATTCGTCCGCGATCCGCTGAAAGGCTTCCCACAGAAACCGGAATTCATCCAGTCGACAACCCGACCCGACGTAACCGATGCGCGTCGGACGCGACGGATCGCGACGCGGCGGGCGCTCGGGCAGGTAATCGGGCAGCACACATCCCAGGTGCGGCACCGTCCGCGGATTGTGTTCGCGCACCGAACCGCCGATGAAGTCGTTCGTGACCCACACCGCATCCACATCCGAAACGATCTGGCGGAGCGTTTCAAACTGCGGTTGGCCGGGACGCAGTTGGTCGAAGTCCGCGCCGTCGAGATGGATTTTCAACAGGTCGTCGTCGAGGTAGTAGCCGACCGGTGGACCGGCGGCCAGAAGGTCGCGGACCAGCGATTGGTCTTCCGGCTCGGTCAGTCGGTTCAGCAACCAGCCGTCTGCCGCCGGCGTTGTCTCGCCACGGCTTCGCAGGTCATCCGGCCTCGCGTGGAACAGATGGAAACTGCGGCGGCCAGCGCTTGGGGCAGCATCGAAATTCAGGAACGAGATGTGATCCAGACAGTCAATCTGCGGCCGAACCAGACCCACCCATCGGACGCGGTCGTCTCCCCGCTGCGCGGGGAAGCCCTCGATCTGTGGAAAGTGATGCCGGTGAGCCAGGTAGTACGGCAGAATGTCGCGGGCGTAGAGTTGTTTCGCCAGCAGTTCGGGGAGCGGCGTTCCGGCGACAGACAATTCGTCCACGACGAAATCCCGCCACCGCGCGGGGGTCAAGTGGTCTCGAATGCGGAGCGAATGCAACGCACGAAACCGTGTCACATCGTCGGGCGAAACCCGGCCGTCACTGCCCGGCGGAAATGTGGCCGCTTCGATCAACACATTTGCCAGACCGTGGAACCGCTCGACGTGAACCAGCCGCAGCCAGAAATCCCATTCGTAAAGCTGCCGCATTGGGATCGAACAATTGAACAGGCCCCGGCGGTCAAACACCTGTCGCGGCAGCAGCACCGAACCGGTCACGATCCGGTTGGCCACGCACACATTCCACGAACTCAACCCGGCATCGGGGAATTCGGCGGAGGAACCTTCGCCGGTGATTCGTGCCCGACCGAGAATGATCGGTCGCCCGGCGACGCCTCGCGCCGTGTCCAGCAACAGTGCCAGCGCGTTCGCACTCCAGACATCGCCCGCGTGCAGACAGGCGACCCATTCACCGCGAGCCATCTCGATTCCCTCGTTGAATCGCAAGGCGGGAATTCCGGATGACCGATCGTGCCGCACGACGATCACCCGCGCATCGTGGTTCTGGTATTCCTCCAGCAACCGTGCGACCGACGAATTGACTCCGTCGTCGATCAATAACAATTCGAAATCCCCTTCCGACTGCCGCAGGATGCTGTCGAGCGTGATTCGCAGCGGCTGCACGTCGGCACCGGCTTCGGCAACCACGACAATCGACACGGCGGGCGAGCGCGGTGCGGACTCGCTCCGCAGCAGTCGCGCATCGGCCAGCAGGTCTCGAACCAACAGCATGAGCAGCCTTTCACGCGGCGCGAATTGTCGCCGGGGTCGCATCCGGATTCACGGTCGCGGTGTCCCGCGCGGCCAGCCAGTTCCACCGCTGAATCGCCAGTCGCACCAGACCGTTTTTCTCGGACATCCGCACAAACCCGCACCGCGCACACAGCGCCAGACACATCAAGTTGTGGGCGTACACGTCGGCGTGAATCTCGTTCAAACCAAGTTCCGCAAACCCAAGGTCGATCGCGAGTCGAGTAGCCGTGGCGGCCAGTCGGCATTTTTCCGCGATGATCACGCGGCCGGATTCTCCCGTGCCCCTCGACCAGTCGATGTTGTACAGCGACGTCTGTCCGACCGGAGTGCTGGTCCGGCCGTCGGCAGACAGTTTTTCAATGATGAACAGAAAGTCATTGTCGCGCCGCTGGTACTCCTCGAACCAGGCGCGATGCGCTTCGGGAGTCACGAGATCGGAATGCAGGAACCAGCGCCGGACGTGATCTCGATTCCGCCACGCGAGCGTCAACGGCAAATCGGATTCCGTCAGCAAGCGGAGGCGACAGCCGTCAGTGACCGCAGTCAGTTCGCGCTTGCCGGCCGATGGCGTTGGCGAGTCGAGCGGCGACATGGGGAGCACGTCAGGCACTGCGCCTCCTTTGCTGGCCGCGAGACTCCGCCACGGCCGAGCGGACAGCCTGGCAAACCCGCAGCACGTCGCGATGTTGCAGGCCAATGTGCATGGGCAGCGAGATGATCTCCTCGCTGGCGCGGTGGGCCTGCGGGCACGAACCGTGAGCCGCGGCGTACATCGGGTACGACGTGTTGTCGCGGTAATGGACACCGGGAAAGATTTGAAAACCGTTCAGCGCGACCATCACTTCGTCGCGGTGAGCGACTCGAATCTGAAACAAATGACGCGACGATTCGCATCCGGTGGTGACCGGGACCACACTCAATCCGGCCGCTCCGTTCAACTCGGCCTCGTACCACGCGGCCAGTTGGCGGCGGTAGGCGTTGTCCTGGTCGAGGTATTTCAGCCCGACCAACCCCAACGCGGCCATGATCGAGTTGCCGTGGTACTTGAAGCCGGCGTGTTCGACTTCGTAGTACCACTTGTATGCCCCCTGCGAAATCGTGCGCGAGTACGTGTCCTTGTTGATCCCCAGCCACGTCCACTTGCGGACGTCCGCGTCGAGGTCTCCGTCGGCGAAGCAGATCATTCCGGAATCCGCAGTCGGCAGATTCTTCACCGCCTGAAAACTGAAGCAGGCGACATCGGCCTCGCCGCCAACGTGGACTCCGTGCCAGCGCGAGCCCGCCATGTGGGCCGCATCAAGAATCAATCGTAGTTTGTGGCGGCGGCACAGCCGGACGATTTCCGGAAGCCGGCCGATGTTGCCTCCCAGCCCAACAAACATCACCGCCCGAGTTTTGTCCGTGATTCGCTTCGCGACCGAGTCCGGATCGAGACACAGTGACTCATCCACATCGGCAAAAACCGGGTGCAGGTTTTCGTGCAGCAGGACGTGGTTCGTTGAGACAAATGTCAGCGGCGTGGTAATGACTTCGTCGCCATCCTGCCAGCCGTCCCGCTCCTTCAGCAGCCGGATGGCCAGATGCAATGCGGACGTGGCCGAGTTCAGAAAGTGAGCATGCGGGAGACCCGTGTACTCCTTCCAAGCGTCTTCGAACTCGACCGTTTTGTAACCCAGTCCGGTCCAGCCGCGCTCGAGGCATTCACGAATCTCGGCCAGACATTCCTCGATGCGGAACGTCGGCACGAAGAGCTGGATCGCCTCCATGCTATTCCTCCCAATGTAGCCGGGTCACTCCGTGACACGACGGTCCGGTCACAGAGTGACCGGACGACAGTGGCCGACGCTCGCCGACCCGAAAAAACCGGCGGAAAATACCGGAGCAGGGGACAGAGGGTCAAGCGGAGTTTCCTGTTGCCACTGTTTTGAGGGCTGTGCTATAAGCCCGCCCCTCTCAAGAGCATCTCTCTCTTTGATCCTGTCTGGCAACCTGGGAGACAACGGAATGTCTCAGTATCTGAGCGATGTCTGGAAGTGTCGTTACTTCTGGCTGTCGCTGGTGAAGAATGATTTGCGGGCGCGGTACAGCCGGTCGGTGATCGGGATTGGCTGGTCACTGCTGAACCCGTTGCTGATGACGATCGTGCTCAGCGTCGTGTTTCACGGCGTGTTCGGCATGGACATCAAGGAATTCGGGTTGTACCTGCTGACCGGCATCTGCTTCTGGAACTTCATCGCGAGCGTGGTGAGTTCGGGATGCAACTGCCTGTTTCAGGGCGAAGCGTACATCCGTCAGTTTCCCGCCCCCATGGCGATCTATCCGTTGCGCACGGTGCTCAGCAGCTCGTTTCATTTCCTGGTGGCGCTGGTGGTCGTGATCGTTTTGAAATGGGGAGTGGGAGGTTTCGGCAACCTGTCGGCTCTGCCGAGCCTGATCCCCGCGCTGTTGTTGCTGTTCGTGTTCGGCTGGTCGCTGGCATTGCTGGCGGGGTTCGCGACGGCGTACTTTCCCGACACACGACACCTGTCCGAAGTGTTGTTGCAAATGCTGTATTTCGCCACGCCGATCATGTACCCACCGGAAATGCTCCGCGGCAAAGGCATGGGTTGGGTCGTGGACTACAACCCGCTGGCCGCCCTCGTCAATCTGCTGCGCGAACCGATTTTGAAAGGGGTCAAGCCGTCAGTGGACACGTTCGGCATGGCGACCGGGTCGGTGATCCTGATTGGGTTCTTTGCAGTCGTCACGCTCGTGCGCCTGCAACGGAAGATCATTTTCCAACTCTGACGTGGTAGGTCAGGCTTTCCAACCTGACACGAGCGGCAAACACCAACCAGTCAGTCTGGAAAGCCTGACCTACGAGACTGAGACGCATTCATGGCCTGCATCCGACTCGAAGATTTTTCGCTGACGTTTCGCGTCCGGCAGAACCGCCGGAGGTCGTTCAAGGAATACCTTGTCCGGCAGATGTTCCGCGAATCGGTCAACCCGGTGATGGAGGTGCGGGCGTTGCAGCACGTCGATTTGACCGTCCGCGACGGAGAACGGTTGGGGATCATCGGTCGCAACGGAGCCGGCAAAAGCACGATGCTCAAGGTTTTGGCGGGCATCTACCCACCGACTGGCGGTCGGCTAGTCGTCGAGGGGCGCGTCAGTTCGCTGTTCGATTTGTCGCTCGGGTTCGAACCGGAAGCCAGCGGCTGGGAGAACATCGCGTATCGCGGCTACCTGCAGGGCGAAACTCCCACCAGCATCCGGTCCAAAATCCAAGCCATCGCGGATTTCACCGAGCTGGGGGATTTCCTCAATCTTCCCGTGCGACATTACTCCAGCGGCATGCTGGTGCGCCTGGCGTTTGCGATTGCCACCGCGATCGACCCCGAAATCCTGCTGGTCGATGAAGTGCTGAGCGTGGGAGACATGTCGTTCCAGACGAAGGCGCTGCAACGCATGCGCGACATGATGTCCAAGGCACGCGTGATCGTGATGGTCAGTCACGACCTCAGTTCGATCATGAGATTCTGTGACCGCGCGATCTGGCTGGACGAGGGTCGCGTTTGCCAGATCGGCCCGACGAAAGAAATCGTCGAAGCCTACACCGCCTCCGCCAGCGCCGCGATCGCCAAGGCGGCCTGATTGCGGATGTTCCCCAGTTTCGTGGCGGACGCAGCTTGCGTCCGCGCTTGACGCTGGCAGCGTCAGCCACGATCGCACTCGCCGCGTCAGTTGCCACGCGCCCAACTCACTGGTACTCTCGATCCCGGTTTCATGCCGGACACCCTGGAGTCGAGCCTGCCGTGACGACGTTCGTGTTGATTCTCGCCGCCATGTGCCTCGCGTACGCCAACGGGGCGAACGACAATTTCAAAGGCGTGGCGACGCTGTTCGGCAGCGGGACCACGACCTACCGCACAGCTCTGACGTGGGCCACCGTCACCACGCTGCTCGGTTCGCTGGCCGCCGTCGTGCTGGCTCAGCAATTGACGACGAACTTCAGCGGACGCGGTTTGGTCGGCGATGCGTTGGTGGCCGACCCCCGGTTTCTCGCCGCGGTGGGACTCGGTTCCGGCGGGGCCGTGCTGCTGGCGACGCGATTTGGTCTGCCGATTTCCACGACGCACAGTCTGGTCGGAGCGCTCGTCGGAGCCGGTTGGGCGGCCGGTTCGGCGATCAACATGGGCAATCTGGCCAGCGCGTTCGTGATCCCGCTGCTCCTCAGCCCGCTCTTTTCGATCGCGGCGACACTTCTGTGTTACATCGGGCTGCGCACCGCACGGAACGGGTTGGGGATCTGTCACGAAACGTGCTTTTGCATCGGCGGCGAAACAGTCGCGACGTCGCCGGTATGCTGCGATTCGGCAATCATCATGCAGCAGGCGATGGAACTCACCGCGTCGATGGGCACGACCGTGACCTGCCGCCAGCGGTATGCGGGACGGCTGGTGGGAATCGAAGTCGGCCGGACAATCGACGGACTGCATTACCTGTCGTCGGGCGTGGTGAGTTTCGCCCGGGGGTTGAACGACACGCCCAAGATCGCCGCGCTCTTGTTGCTCCTCCCCGCGTTCTCCGGCGGTTGGTCTCCACTGGCGATCGGCCTGGCGATTGCCGCCGGGGGTTTGTTCGGCGCCCGTCGCGTGGCCGAGGTCCTGAGCCATCGCATCACGTCCCTGAACGCCGGCCAGGGCCTCACTGCGAACATATTGACAGGCACGATCGTCATCGGAGCCAGCCTGATCGGTATGCCGGTGAGCACCACACACGTGAGTTGCGGGTCTTTGTTCGGCATCGGCCTGGCGACAAGGCAGGCTCACTGGAAGATGATCGGCACCATCGTCCTTGCCTGGATCACCACGCTGCCGGCGGGGGCACTGCTGGGCGCTCTGGCATGGTCGTGCCTGCCGTAGCCAACAAAAAAACCTCACCCGATTTGGATGAGGTTTTCTCAAAGTGGCGGGGGCCGGATTTGAACCGACGACCTCGAGGTTATGAGCCTCGCGAGCTACCAGGCTGCTCCACCCCGCGTCAGCGGCCGAACTTTCGTTCAGCCGACTTTTAGTGAGAGAGCATTGTAGCGGCCCGACTTCGGTCGTCGAGGCTTTGGTCGAAGTTTTTTTGAACGCCGTCACGCGGTCGTCGAATTCTGCCGGTCGTTCGGGCGGACCTTTGCGAACGGTTGAAGCGGCATGAATTAAACTTTATCCCATTCGGCGACCGATCAGTGCTGTTCGCCAACTGTTGGCGGCAGCAAGGCGTTCGGATTCCACTGGACTCCGCGTCGTTTCTCGATCACCTGCCCAACACCGTAGCCAATCAGACTGACGAACGTCCCGTACACATCCGGAGGCACGATCATCAACTGGCCGAGCAGACGACTTCCAGACAGTTGCTCGACGTACTGAAACCACTCCAATTCGCTCCCCTCGGGAAGCGGCCAAATGTACATTTCCGGAATCGATCGGGCGAAGAACACGATCACGCCTGCGAGCGTCGAGATGATCGCCGGCAGTTCGCCGCGCGGTCGTCCGTAGATTCCGAATGTCAACGGCACGAAAAGGCCCACCAGTGCCACCGACAGCGAGAAGTCCAACAGGTCGCGCACCGATTCGCCCGAGAACGCGAACGCCAGCCCACCCAGCGAGATAATCAGCACACACGCGCGCTCCAATCGCAGCCGGTTGTTTTGAAACACCGTCAGGCGACCGAGAAAGTTGTGGCCGAGAATCGTCGCGGGAGCCAGCACCGCACTACACGCGGTCGACATCACGATCGACACGAACGACACCACAAAAATGATCGCCAGCGGCACGCTCAGGTATTGCCCGGCCATGTACATCAAAACCTTGACCTTCATGACCGTCGATTCGGGAGGGAATTCAATTCGCGACATCAATCCGAGGCCGACCGGGACCATGCCAAAAGCCAGGTACAGAATTCCGGCCCACAGGCAGGCCCACTGCGCCGTCCGAGCGCTCCGAGCGGAAAACATCCGCTGCTGCAAATCCTGTCCGGGAATGTTGCCAAACAGTCCCGTCGCCCACGTCCCGCACCAGGCCAGCACCACCGCCAACGAAGCGTCCGCCGGCGGCATCAGCGTGAGCGCATCGGGCGACGATTCAGTCCACAACCGGCTAAGTCCGGCGAAAAACTCTCCGCCACCAAACGCCGACAGTGTGGCATGGCCGAGAATGATCAGACCGATGAAGGCGATCACAATTTGCACCGTGTCGGTCAGCGTCACCGACCACATGCCCCCCACCATCGTGTACACTAGGGCAATGGCAAAGCCGATCACCACGCCCCACCCTTCCGGAACGCCAAAATACGCATGCTGAACCGCCGCCAGCGCCAGGTACTGTCCGGCGATCCAACCGAAGTAACTGGGAATCTGCACACCGGAGCAAATCAATTCGGATCGGGGTCCGTAAACGCGCCGGAAAAAGTCTCCGGTCGTCAGTAATTTCATCCGCCACAGCGGCCCGGCGTAGAACAGCCCGGCGATGATGAGTGTGAACGAACAGGCCCACGGATCGAGAATCGTACCGCGGACGCCTTCATCACGAGCCGCCTGCGCCGCACCGGTCATCGACGCGGCCCCGAACCACGTGGCGATCAGACTCCCCCAGCACAGGAACAACCCCAACCGCCGTCCAGCCACCAGAAAGTCCTCTTCGTTCTGGACATTCTTCGAGGCGAACAGGCTCAGCCCGAAGAGCATCAGCATGTACAACGCCAACGCCGCGCCCAGCCAAAACACGCCCGTCGCACCCAGATCGATCTTCTCGACGATCTTCGTGCCTCCGGCCGCCAGCAGGTAACCCGAGTCCCACATCATTCCGTCTCCCGTTCAATCACGCCTCAAGATTTCGTGACGCGAGACAGTAGCGGATGCACCGCGACTCGTCGAGAGTTCCACGCAGCGTGAGCTACACTGCCGCTCTGCGATGCTGCCAGCCGAAGCCGATCGCGCCGAGGACGAATAACGCGAACCCCAGCACGCTGGTCGGCAACAGGAAATACCACACCAGGCCGACGGCGATCAGCACGAGCGGGGTGTGATGCAGGAGGCGGGCGAAGACGCCGCTGCGGGTGAGGGTGCTCACGAGGCCCAGGCCCAGCACCAGCCAGACGACGCACCACACGAGGCCGAACCCGGCTTCGAGCGACGCCCGCGGTCGCAGGCCGAGTGTCAGCAACGGGTCGCCGCCGATCTTTGAGAACGTCAGCTTCTGCCCCGCCTCCGGCAATTCGATTCGCAGCGATAGGCCCGCCACGCGCGTGCCGTTGTTGTCGCCGAGGGCTGTCTGCACCGTGCCATCAACCACGCTCTGTGAAGTGTTGGCAGCAAGATCTTCGAGCGTGGCAACTTGCGGTGTGACTGCGAGAATTGCGCGACCGGCGTCGGCCCTCATTCCTTCCACAGCGTCGAATTGATTGCCCGTCGGTTGTTGCGGCGTGGCTCCCAAGCCTATCGCCGTCGAACCGCGTCGACCGAACCCGCGTCCCAATGCTCCGCCGCCCATCTGTCCACCGGCTCCGGGACCGCCGCCTGGTGCTTGATCGTTCGATCCCGATCTCGACATCGTCGTGGGATCACTCGGCTGTTGGGCCGGCGCGTTGAACGTGTTCGCTCGCTGTTGCACCTGCTGCTTGGCGAGGACTTCGGATTGATCGAAATTCAATCCCCCCGCCTGGCCCTGGTTCTGCTTTCGCAGTTCCGAACGATTCGAAACCGACGCCTTCCCCTTCTGGGCCACCGGTTTGCCAGACTGCGGCTTCGCTCCCGCCTTGTTGTCGGCCACGGCTTTCTTCTGCGGAGCAACGAACCGGTATCTCATGCCCTCCCCATCGAAATCTTCGCCCTCCTTGCCCGACTTATCGACCGCGATTCCAAACGAGTTGCCGAACTGCAACTGCTGTTCGAGCAAACCGGAGTCAAGCTGTCCTTGCTGACCCGCCATCTCGCCACCGCGAGTTTGCGCCGCGGATTGAGCTTGCTCAACGTTTTGCAGTTCCTGCTGAACACGCCCGTTACGACTGAGCAGTTCGTTCAACTCCTGACTCTGATTCGCATCGAGGTTCATCGTGGAGAAGCTGCGTTGCTGGTCCATGATCGCCGGGTTGAGAGCTTTCAAATTGTTTTCAGCTCGCAGCCGCACGCGACTCGTGTCGTAGTTGCTCACGCTGGGGAGCGAACTGTTGCGGTACTCGTCCCACAACTGGAGCGATTCGTTGAGCTGCGCGACCAGTCGGTCGTAGCCCGCTTCGCTCTCGGTCATGTTCATCCGGTTGGGATCATCCACGGGCTTCGCGTCGATGTCGGACGGGAGGTACACCGTCCACTCCGTTCGAGCCACCGGCATGCCGTGTTCGGGGTCTTCCGTCTGTGAGTAGACATGCGGAGCCGGCAGCGAGCGTTCATCGCGGAACATCTTCATCCCGCGCGGCAGAGACGCCGGCAGTCGGCCCGCGAAAATCAACTTCACTTCGACGGACAAATCGCCAGCCGCCTGCTTCGGCAGCGGGACCAGCAGCACGTCGTCGGTTCCCTTTTTCGTGCGCACTGGACGCGACGGTCGATCGGCCACGAACAGCGACATCACGGCGGACCCTTCCGGCAACCGTAGCGCGAGGAATTGCCGGGCGCGGTTCTGGATTCGATAATCCGCCTGACCGCGCCACGAACCATCTTTCGCCACGACGAGCGTCAGTTCGGCCAGATTCACCGACGCGGCGAGCGATTTCACCTGCTGTCGTTTCCGAACCTGCCAGCCGATCACCGCTTTCTGGTCGCGGACCTTGCTGATTTCCGCCGCTTGATCGACCAGCGACTGCTGAATCTTGATCGGCAGGTCGGCCGCCGGAACCGATTCCACAGCCTTTGCCGCCGTGGCTGCGAGCTGACTTCCCGATTGATTGACGAGCACGAGGAATTCCCGCGCGGGGAGCGGCTGGAACGTGCCGGCCGGCCCGTCGGCCAGTGCCTGTTCGACACCGATCCGCGGCGCGGCCACCGCCACGTCTCCCGTCGGCGGAGGCAGCACGGCCTTGGCCGTCAAGAAATAGCGCTCGCGCTGCGGCTCTTCGAGTTCCACAACCCACCGCACGCGGTTGCCGTCCACTTTGTCCGACAGCACCTGCCGGATGCGCGGTCCCCCGGCGTTGCCGCTGAAATCCAATCGACCCGCCAACCAGTCCGGCGTATCAAACACAAACCGGCTTTCCGCCGCCTGCGCAATGTGCCACTGGAGCGACAGGACGTATTGAATCGACGTTTCCTGCACGATCACCGTCGTCAGCGAATCGGCCGTGAGCTGTGGCGTGGCGCGCCGCAGCGCGAGCTGCGCGGCCGCCGGCTGCGTGGCATTCGACGTGAACGCGAATTGCATGGCGGTCGGGACGAGGCCCTTCAATCGTTGCGGCAGCAGATTCGGATCGACCGATTTCCAGCCGCCGAGTTCGGCGATGGTCCCCGAAAAAATCGCATCCAGCCAGACGCCGACCGACGCCCGCTGTTCGTTCACACCGAGCAGCACCGGCACGGCCAGCGACTGCGCGGCGTCGGCCGGTTCGCGCAACACGACGCCGTTCAGCACGAGTTCCACCGTCCCCGTGCGCGGTTCTTCCAGTTCGATCCGCAGCACGCTCGGAGACGTGTCCGCATTCCCCTCCGCTTTGGCGACGTTGTAATCCGCGACGTCCGGCCCCTCCAAATCGTACAGCAGGTAGCGCGGCGGCAATTGCACGACGACATCCGAACGCGGTGCTCCGGCCAGCGTCAGTTCGAAATGGCTCGACACACGCAGCTTCCGCAGCCCGACATGGATCGCGTGTTCCGCCACCGCCTTCGACTGCGGCCGTTGGCGCGAGACGAGCAGGTTCCACTGGAACGGCCGCTGCACGTAGCGATACGCCAGCAGAGGAGCCGTCTGTGGGCGCTGGATGCCAACGACCGGCTGAAACGTCCCGGCGTCGATCTGCGCC
>JACRIH010000087.1 GCA_016235885.1 Planctomycetales bacterium
CCGTGCCACAACCCGGGACGGTGCCACAACCCGAGGGCTTTCGATCTCGACCGGCGTATCCAGCACCTCGAACACGCGCCGCGCACCGCTGAGCGCCTGCTGCACGCTGTTCGCGATGTTCGTCATGTTCGCGACCTGGCTCGAAAACTGTTGCACCAGACCCGCGAACACCACCAACCCCGTGCCGAGCGCCAGCCGATCCTGCGTCACCAGCCAGCCGCCGTACGCCAGCAGCACGACGAGATTCACCTGCGTCAGCAAACCGATGAACGGCGTGAACAGGCTCACCCGCCAGAAAATTTTGCGCTGCTGATCGCGCACCGCCTGGCTGGCCGCTTGGAATTTGGCGATCTCCTCGGGTTCGCGACCGAACCCCTTGACCACTTGGACGCCCACCAGATTCTCGGCCAGCACGAGCACCATCTGATCCACGAGTTCGCGGTTGCGGTCGTATTCGGGGCGAGTCTGCCGCGAGAAGAGCATGGTCAGCACGCACAACACGGGAGTCGTGGCGAGGCACAGCGCCGTCAGAACGGGATCAATGCGCACCATGTAGACGACGTAGCACACGAGCGACAGCAGCAGGATCACGAACTGGATCAGCACGCCATCGACGAAGGCTCGCACCGCCTGCACATCGCTCGTCACGCGATTGATGATCGACCCGGTGGCATTGGCGTCGAAGAATCGGAAGCTCAACCGTTGCAGCTTGTCGTACACCCGCGCCCGCAGATCGACGACGATCCGCTGGTGAACCAACTCCGCCGCCGCGACCGCGTACACGTAGTTCAGCCACCCGCGCAGAGCCGACAGGCCGAGCACGGTCAGCGCGATGGCGATCACTTCCCGCATCGGCGACCAATCCGTCGGCAGCCGCCATCCGAACGGATACGGCGGCGGATCGGCCAGGACTCCCGCGTGAAACCGCACCACGTCGATCCCGAGTCCGGTCAGCGAGAGCGCTCCCACCGCGGTGAAGAGCAGCAACCCTTGCAGCCCCAGCAGTCGCACGCAACCCCAGCGATAGGTCCAACTCAGCGCGAGCATCCGGCGCACGAGCGTCCAGTTCGAAACCTGTGCCGCGTCGTGTTGCGGAAGAGCGGCGGCGGGGGCGGGCGAAACGGTAGCGGTGGACACAGTCAGACTTCAGCAATCCATTGCGATCAGCGGCGAAGCCGCCCAGGTGGGGTGAGCGGTCGAAGTCTAGCCCACGCGAACCGGTTTGGGAATGAGTGTCGCCCGCTCTCACGGTGAACGGATGCCACGGGATCGCAGGTTGAGTCGAGGGAGGAGATCCACCCGCATGATTTCAACATCTCGGTGGGTCTCGCAAGGCTCGCCCTACCCTTATAGTATCCCCCAGTGTGGCCGGTTTGGGTGGCAGCGGAAGTCGGACTTTCAAGTCAATCCTGGCAACCGCTGCCGCGCAGAGACACCGGCAGCACGCGATACTGGATTCTCCCCTGGCTTGGCGGCGGGTCGCCCGTAAGCCGTCGTCGACCGATCGCACCTCCACCTCGATTCCGTGCCCTGCCTCCGATTGACGTCACATGCCGCAACACACACTGCCGATCCCGATCGAACGAAAGCCGCCGAATCGCTGGCTATGGACGATCCTGTCACTCCTGTTGGGTGTGACCGCGCATGCGATCAGTCTGCAAACGATTCTCGAAGACGCGGCGTTGGCCGGGCACTTGTTGAGTACCGGACTGTGGCAGCAGATTGTGCTGAGCCTGGGCGGACAGGTTTCAGTTGTTGGTGAAATGACGACAGCCCGGGTGGATATTGAACGGCTGTTGGTTCTCGAATTCATATTCTCGTTCATCGCGTGGCTCGTCGGAGGCTGGTGCATTTCCCATTGGCGGCAAACTCCGTTGTTGACGACGATCCGTGACTGGGGCCGCTTGGGTTGGTTATGGTGGTTCGTCCCCGGCGTCTGGGAACTCTTGCGCCTGGCAGCCTTTTCGCTCGGCTTCACATCACTTGCGACATTCCTGTTCGCCACGCCCGCGATGTGGCAGGCGGTGATGCTTGCGGGATGGATCACGACGGGGTGCTGGCTGGCTGGGAATCGGCGGTCAGCGGTCAGCGGTCAGCGGTCAGACATTGGTTGTCAGTCGTCAGTTGCCAGTTGTCAGCCTCGCGATCCGCAATCCACGGTTCAGCACTCAGCACTCAGCACTCAGCACTCAGCACTCGCTCCCCCCCTCCCCCACGCCGTCTGGATCGCGATGGCCGCGTACTTCGTGACGTTCGCCGCGATGAACGTCGGGCTGTGGAATTCGCTGCTCGTGCCACATGGCGATTCGGCGATGTACGAAGAACATCTGTGGAATCTGCTTCACGGCAAGGGTTTTCGCAGCTACCTGGACAACGATCGACTGTTTCTGGGGGAACACGTGCAGGTGATTCACCTGCTGCTGATCCCACTGTACGCGCTCTGGCCCTCGCACGTGCTGTTGGAACTGTGCCAGTCGCTGGCTCTGGCGTTGGGAGCGATCCCCGTGTTCCGGCTGGCCGAACGACACACCGGCTCTCGTCGTGCGGGCCTTCTTCTGGCGTGCGCCTACCTGCTCTACTTTCCGATGCAGTTTCTCGACATCGCCATCGACTTGAAGACTTTCCGGCCGAACTCGTTCGAGATTCCGTTCCTGCTTTTCGCTCTTGATGCCTTGGAACGGGGGCGAACTCGTTCGCTGCTGGCCTGGTTGTTTCTGACACTACTCTGCCAGGAAGACGCCGCGCCGGTGATCGCGCCGCTGGGAGTGTGGATTGCGTTGCGAAGCGGGAAATGCCGATTGCCGATTGCCGATTGCCGATTGCAAACGCCGGTTGCCGCCGATCCCGCCAATCAGAAATCGGAAATTGGAAATCGGAAATCATCCCTCTGGCTCGGCTCAGCTCTCGCCCTGTTCGGTGTCGCCTACACCGTGCTGGTGATCAAAGTCGTGCTGCCGTACTTTCGCGGCGGAGACGATGTTCACTTCGCGCAGTACTTCAGCGATCTCGGCGGATCGACGGGAGAGATCGTGCGGAATGCATTCACCCGACCGGGATTGTTCTTCGGCAAGTTTCTCAATATCGAATCGACAGTGTTCGCACTGGCCCTGCTGATGCCGGTGGGGTTCGTGTCACTGCTGTCGCCGGGCCGTCTCGCCGTTGGCGGCCCCTTGTTCGCCGTGCTGTGTCTCAATCAGATTTCCAAGATTCCGGTGCATCATTTCCACGCCCCGTTGGTGCCGATCGTGTTCTGGTCCGCCGCGGCCGGTCTGGGAAATGTGCCGTGGGCATGGGGTGTTTTGCGGCAATGGTGGGGGCGAGGATCGACGAATGAGGATCGAGGATCGACGGACGAAGCGCAGCGCCGTATTCCCGCCAGTGCGATTCGGTCGATCGAGCGCAGCCTGCCCGTTCAAGGAACCGGGGATCGAGGATTGAGGATCGAACCGAGGGGCGAGGGATTAGCGGCGAAATGCGAGGAAGACGACAACCGATGTGCCGAGGCCGATTCGTCTCTA
>JACRIH010000111.1 GCA_016235885.1 Planctomycetales bacterium
GGTGGGCCTGCGCTGCGCTGGTCCCACCCTACAGCCTGTCAAAAATGTGCCAAAGGAGTGGCCATGTACAAATTTCTGCTTTGCTCGCGGTACCTGCGGACGCGGTACATTGCTCTGGCGAGCATCCTCAGCGTGATGCTGGGGGTGGCGACGATGATCGTCGTCAACAGCGTCATGGCCGGGTTCAGTACGCAGATGCGCGAGCGGTTGCACGGCATCCTCGCGGACATCGTGGTGGAGGCCAAGAGCCTCGATGGTGTGCCGGACGCCGAGTGGCATCTGGCCAGGATTCGCGCGGTGGCGGGCGACCACATCGCCGCGATGAGTCCCACCGTCGAAATCTACGGCATGCTCAGCTTTCAGTACGCCGGGGGCGAATACATCACGCGACCGGTCACGCTGATTGGGATCGATCCGGAGACGAAAAGCCAGGTCGGCACACTCAAAGAACACCTGATGAACTATCAGGCGACGGTCGATGAGGACGGAAATGTCGTCGAACCGGCCAAACGGTCAATCGACCAAGTGCCCGATTGGATGTTGAACGCGGACCAGGAGGCGGCCCGCTTGGTGCGTGCCCGGCAGCGGCATTTCTTCGGTCGAGGTCTCATCAATTCCTCGTCCGAAGTGGACTCGCCGGAAGCGATGCCTGAGCCGAACCCGCAGTCGGTGACACCGGCCGCCGCGTCCACGATCGAGGGCGAACCGACTGCAACGCAGGTCAACCCGTTCGACTCCGAGGGTGCCATGACGTCGCCGAAGTCGGAAGAGGAACAACTCGCCGACCGCGCCGCGCCGCTGTCAGCGCGCGTGTACGTCGGCATCGGGCTGGTCTCGTATCCGTACCAGAACCGGAAGACCGGCAAAGTCGAAACCGCGATGATGGTGCAGCCGGGATACGACGTGCAGTTGAGCACGGTCACGAAGGGGCGTCCGCCCGCTCCGGCGCATGTCAGTGCGACGGTGGTCGATGTCTTCAAGAGCGGCATGAGCGAGTACGACTCGAACCTCGTGTTCATGAATCTCGAAGAACTGCAACGCATTCGCGGCATGATCGACCCGCTGGATAACACTCGCGACATCACGGCCATTCACATCCGGCTCAAGAACTACGCCGACGCGGGCCTTGTGATGGATCGCCTGCGTGACGCGTTCCCGCCCAACCAATACTCGATTCACACGTGGGAACAGAAACAAGGCCCGCTCCTCGAAGCCGTGCGCGTCGAATCGGCGATTCTGAACGTGCTGCTGTTCCTGATTATCGCCGTGGCTGGGTTCGGCATCCTCGCGATCTTTTTCATGATCGTCGTCGAGAAGACGCGCGACATCGGCATCCTCAAGGCACTCGGAGCCAGCTCGAACGGCGTGCTGTCGATCTTCCTGTCGTACGGCTTGGGCCTGGGGATCGTCGGCAGTGGGATCGGCGTGCTGCTGGGACTGGCGTTCGTGTGGAAGATCAATGAGGTCGAAAAGCTCCTCACGTGGTTGACCGGTCAAAAAGTGTTCGATGAGCGGATCTACTATTTCAAAACCATCCCGACCGACATCCAACCGATGATGATCGTCTGGGTGGCCTGCGGCGCCATCGCGATCGCCGTGCTGGCGAGCATTCTGCCGGCCCGACGAGCCGCGGCGCTGCACCCGGTGCGGGCGTTGCGGTACGAGTGAGGTGAAGTCTGTATTCCCCCCTCTCCCCCAAAAGGGGAGAGGGGAGCAAGAACAATCGTGGACTGTGCGTGTTCGGTCCGCCAGGGAGCAAATCATGTCACGGAAATCCATCACCATGCCCACCCAACACATCTCCGCCGTGGCCGTTGAAAAATCGTACTTCAAGGGTCAGCACAAAATCCCCGTGCTCCGGGGCGTGGACATGCAGGTGCGCAAGGGAGAATTCGTCTCGATCGTCGGGCAATCGGGGTCGGGGAAGAGCACGTTGCTGCACCTGATCGGACTGCTGGACGGACCCGACGTCGGCGAGGTGCGGTTGGGCGATCAGCGGATTGACGACCTCCCCGCGCGATCGCGCGACGAACTGCGAAACCGCGTGTTCGGTTTCATCTTCCAGTTCTACCACCTGCTCCCCGAACTAAGCGTTCTCGAAAACGTGCTGACGCCGCTGATGATCCGCTACTCGACACTCGAATACTGGAAGCGTCGCAAACAACTCCGCACCACCGCGGGCGAACTCTTGGAAAAAGTCGGCCTGGCTCACCGGCTCACGCACAAGCCGAGCGAACTGTCCGGCGGCGAAATGCAACGCGCGGCGATCGCCCGCGCCCTCATCGCCAAGCCAGAAATCCTGCTGGCAGACGAACCAACCGGCAACCTTGACGCTGGCACCGGCGGGGAAATCATGGACCTGCTGCGCACGTTGAACCAGCAAGACGGCCTCACTATCATCATGGTCACACACGATGAACTGATCGCCAAACAGGCCCATCGCACCGTCCGGCTGGCGGAAGGCCGGCTGGCCTTGCGCGATGCGGCATAATGTAGGTCAGGCTCCCGCCTGACGTCAGGCGGGAGCCTGACCTACGAATGGATCAATAATGAAAATCTACATCAGTGGCAAACTCTTCGACAAAGACGACGCCAAGATTAGCGTCTTCGATCACGGACTGCTGTACGGCGACGGCGTGTTCGAGGGGATTCGCGTCTACGGTGGCAGGGTGTTTCTGCATCAGGAACACATCGACCGGCTGTACGAATCGGCCCGCGCCATCCGGCTCGAAATTCCGATGACCAAGTCCGCGATGATCGAAGCCGTGAACAGCACGGTGGCGGCGAACGGGATCACCGACGGCTACGTGCGGCTGGTGGTCACGCGCGGAGCCGGTTCGTTGGGCTTGGACATTCGCCGCACGGCCAACCCGCAAGTGATCATCATCGCCGACACGATCACGCTCTATCCGAAGGAAATCTACGAGGAAGGGATGAAGCTCGTCACGGTGAGCACGATGCGGAATCATCCGGCGGCCCTCAGCGCACGGATCAAGTCGTTGAACTACCTCAACAACATCCTGGCCAAGATCGAGGGAACCGACGCCGGCTGTGTGGAAGCTCTGATGCTGAACCACAAAGGCGAAGTCGCCGAATGCACGGGCGACAACATATTCCTCGTGAAGCGCCGCGTGGTCTGGACGCCCCCCATCGAAGCGGGCATTCTCGAAGGGCTGACCCGCAACGCCGTGCTCAGCCTCGCCCGCGAAGCCGGCTACACGGTTCAGGAACTCCCGATGACGCGGCACGACATCTACACCGCCGCCGAATGCTTCCTCACCGGCACCGCTGCCGAAGTCGTCCCCGTGGTGAGCCTCGACGGCCGCTCGATTGGCGATGGCAAGCCGGGTCCGGTAACGAACGATTTGCTAGCGCGCTTCCAGAAGCTGACGCGGCAGTGAGAAGTCGTTGGCGATGCCAGATAACGGGAGGATTGAGTGAAATGAATTCCCCCCGCTCGTACATTGGGACAGCACCAATAGGGGTCGTCCTTCTTGGCATCTCGATTCTGGCCGCTGGCTGTACCGATGGAACACCGACATCTCGCGAGATTCTGGCGCACCGTGATGTGTCCGAATGCATATTGCAAGGAAGTTCCATCCAGGGAATCTATGTGAATTACGACGTCGATTCGTTGGTCTTCAACTACGCAACGAGCATCGAGGACGCGGACCAGTTTTGGACACTTCTGGAGGACCGATTGAAGAAATCTGGTTGGGATTCGCGGGGAACAGCGGGAGATGTTCGGCGATTTCAAAGAGTCATCGCGAGGAGTGCAGAGGAAGTCCGCATCGCGTACCACAAAACGAAGCGGAGCGTCACGGTCGCTTGGGTTCAGGCAGACGAGTTGGGCACCGTGGACGACTTCGAGCAGACGGACGAATCGACCTTTGCCAAAGCTGTCGTCTGGCCAAGATTCGAAAGTGAGATTGCACGGTAGCCGGTACGTTCATTTTCGGTCGCCAATCGGTATCCTGTTCGGTGACATTACGCAGAGAGAGCGTGATGTTCTCACCCTTCTTGATCAGGAGACTTCATCGTGACATCCGTGCGACCGCTGATGTGCTGGATCGTACTCGTCTTGGTATCGTTCTCGTCGCGACAAACCTCCGCGCAGGATGACATTCGCGAGTTGAAGCTGCGCGATTGGGAACCGCGATCGAGTCTGGTGACGAAGACGACGGTGGTCGAGAAGCCGCGGTTTCCCGTGATCGACATTCACAATCACCTCGGTGGTGGCAAGCAGATTCTCACGGCCGAGCGGGTGCAGAAATACCTCACGGAGATGGATGAGGCGGGGGTACGGACTGTCGTCAATCTGGATGGCGGTTGGGGTGAGCGGTTGAAAGAAACGGTTGCGGCATTGGAGGGCGCACATCCGGGGCGGTTCGTGACTTTTGCTCTGGTGAACTTCGACGGGATTGATGATGACGACTGGAGCGAGCGCGAAGCGAAACGGTTGGAGGAGGGTTTTCAAGCGGGGGCGAAGGGACTGAAAATCGACAAACGGTTGGGGCTGCGCTGGCGATACAAATCCGGCAAGCTGATGCCGGTGGACGACCCCAAGCTCGACGCGGTGTGGGCGATGTGCGCGAAGCACAAGCGGCCGGTGGTCATTCACGTCTCCGACCCGGCCGCGTTTTTCACGCCGCTCGACCGGTTCAACGAGCGCTGGCACGAACTCAACGCCAACCCCAACTGGCTGTTCTTCGGCGAACAGTTTCCGAAACGCCAGGACATCCTCGACCAACTGCACCGCGCGATCGAGCGGCATTCGAACACGACGTTCGTCAACACGCACTTCGGCAACAACGCGGAAGACCTCGCGGCCGTCGCGGAGAAACTCGACAAGTACCCGAACATGATGGTCGATTTCGACGCCCGCATCTCGGAACTCGGCCGAGCGCCGTACTCGGCCCGACGGTTCTTCGTGAAGTATCAGGATCGAATTCTGTTCGGCACCGACACGACGCCGCGTCGTGAGGCGTTCCGTATCTACTACCGGTTCCTCGAAACCGACGACGAGTATTTTGACTGCGCGGCAAGTCACCACCGGCAGGGCTTTTGGATGATCTACGGCATCTTCCTGCCGCCCGAAGTGCTGGAGAAAATCTATTTCAAGAACGCGGAACGAGTGCTGGGTTTGGCACAACCCGTCGGGATCAACAAACAGTCTGCGCTTCCGAACCCGGCTCGCACTACGCTCGGGGTGCGGTCTACCGAGGATTTCGAAATCACCGGGGATGGCAAACACGAAGCTTGGTCCAAGGCCGAATGGACATCGCTTTTCCGCCGCAATGCGGCTGGCGTGCCGTTGCCGGAAGAGCTGGCGAACCGATCGCGTTTCAAACTTCTGTATTCGGCCAAGGGTCTGTACGTGTTGTGTGAAGGTGCCGACAAAAAGTTGACAGCGACGTTCGACCGCGATTTCGCTCACCTGTGGAAGGAGGATTGCTTTGAAGTCTTCCTCTGGCCGGACGAGCGGCAGCCGAACTACTTCGAGTACGAAATCTCGCCGCTGGGCTACGAGTTGCCGATCATGGTGTCGAATCAGAACGGCAAGCTGTTCCGCTGGCAGCCGTGGTACTTCGAGGAGGAGCGACTGGGCGTCCCGCGTCCGGTTCGCAAGGCGACGGCGGTATCCGGAGGGCCGAAGCAATCGGGCGCGGACATCTCCGGCTGGACGGCCGAATTCTTCCTGCCGTACACTTTGCTCCAGCCGCTGGAGAACGTCCCGCCCAAACCGGGCACGCAATGGCGAGCCAACTTCTACCGCGTGGATCACGACGATGGCGGAGCGACCGGCTGGAGTTGGGTTCCGGTCGGACGAAGCTTCCACGAGATACAAAAGTTCGGGACGATCCTGTTTGAGTGAAGTTGCCGCGACCGAATGAGTGGGATGTGGGGTTGGATTGGAAACTAAACGCAGGTTTCGCAGCGGATCGCGGAACGGCTTGGTTCACTGCCCTCTGCGATCATCTGCGAAATCTGCGTTGAAAAAGTACACCACGTGACAGGAGCCGATCGAATGACTCGTCTGACTTGGACCGGAATGGGTGTGTGGCTCGTCGCGGCGACTGGCCTTGTTTGTTTTGCCGCCGACGAAGCCAAGACGACATCAGATTCGAACAACCGTCAGCAGGCACAGGAAGCGCTCTCGCGATTCAATTCGCTGATCGGCGGCTGGCGCGGAGTTGGCCAGCCGAAGCGCAATTCCAGTTCCGACGCCTGGTCTGAAACGGCGGAGTGGGTGTGGGACATCAAGAAAGACAAATCCTCGGTCGGCATTCGGTATCAGGTGAAGAACGGCAAGCTGCTCGAAACGGCCTTGCTGACGTACGACTCGGCGGCGAAACAATACTCGCTCGATGCAAAGTTCACGGACAAGACCGAGCGCCGCTACACGGGCAAGCTGGCCGACGGCAAACTCACGCTCGACAGCGGCAAGGACGATGACGGCAACGTGCATCAGGTTGTCGTCACGCTGCTGAATGACAAGCGCACGCTCGTGCTGTTTCAGTCGAAGAAGGCCGAACAAAAACTGTTCAACCGCGTCGCCGAAGTCGGATACACGCGAGACGGAACGCGACTGGCGGTGGAAGGAGCCGACGGTCCCGAGTGCATCGTCACTGGCGGCAAGGGGACATCGAGTACGACGTACAAAGGCAAGACGTACTACTTCTGCTGCTCCGGCTGCCGAGACGCATTCAACGACGACCCGGATGGGATCATCGCCGAAGCGTTGGCCAAGGCGGCGAAGAAGAAAGCGGGAGGGAAGTAGGTCAGGCTTTCCAGCCTGACCTGTCTCGCTAATCTCGGCGGACAGAGGACGCTGGTCGTCCAATCCTCGTTGCCTTGCCACCTGAGAACCGAAACTGTCGGGCTGGAAAGCCTGACCTACATTCGCATGTCCCCCATCAATTGGTACTACATCTGGGCCAGCCTGCTCTTGATCGTGAATCTGTGTGCTTGGGCATCCACGTTGGTGATGCTTCCCGGCAATTGGA
>JACRIH010000112.1 GCA_016235885.1 Planctomycetales bacterium
AACATGAAGACGATATTTTTCACGGGATCTGGCTTCGGGTACACAATCGCTGGAATTGTGTCGAAGTTGAGCATGCGACAAGCGCGTACCCGTCGTTCACCGTCTAACAGCACATAATGGCGGCCGTCTCGATAGACGCTGATCGGTACTTGAACACCGTTCATTTTGATTGACTCTGCCAGTTCCTCCAACTCATCTGCTCGGAACACCAAGCGCGGGTTATGTTCGTTTCGCTGCACGAGCGAAACGCTCAGTTCGCCGAGCGTGCCTGCTTTGGGTTGCCGTTCAGTGGTCATTCGTGTGTCCGTCAGCGTGCTTTGTTCAGTTGTTGTGGTAAGCAGGAATTTGAGACCAACCACTCATACGCATAGCGTCGGTCTCCGAAGAATCCGGCAACGTGTCGACGAATCGGGAATTTGACCGCGTTCCACCGCTTCGCCAGGGTACGAGCTTCTGTGCAGTCCGCGTAGCTAACAAGGAATTCGGCACCACACTGATCTATTTGGGCCAAGCTGGCAGCCAACCGTGGCACGTCAGTCGTATCAAAGGATTTCGTCCCGTATTCTCTGAACATTCGCCGCGAGGTGACTGCAAAGGGAGGGTCAAGATAGACAAAGTCGCCTGCACGGACATGCTTGAGAGTGCGAGTGAAATCGCCCGCGACCAGCTTCGTTTTTTGGAGCTGGTCGGAGCACTCGCGCAGGTCAGTTCTCGTGAAATATGCGCCCTGCTTTGTCCCGATCGGAACGTTGAATTCGCCCTTCAAATTCGTCCTAAAGATGCCGTTGAAGCAGTTGCGATTCAGAAATAGGAAACGAACCACGCGGGTCTCAGCATCAAGGCTTGCCGGCGACTTCGCCCGCCAACGGTAGTATGTTTCTGCATTTCGCCTGATGCGGCACAGGCGATCGAACAGACGGTCCGGTTGGTCACGGACGGCCCGGTACACTTCGATGAGGCTGTCATTGTTGTCGCCAAGGATCGCTTGAGCCGGGGCGATTTCAAAAAACAGACAGGCAGACCCCGCGAAGGGCTCGATGTATCGCTGATGTGAGGGCTTCCAGAACTGAACCAGACGGGAAAGCTGCTGTCGCTTGCTGCCGGCCCACCTTAGAAACGGCTTGATGCTGGGCTTTGGATTCGATTGAACTCCAATGCAGACACCCTCAATGGCATCTGACAGATTGCAGCGCAGTTCTTGCATCGTTGATGCTCGGAGGAAGTTGTCTCGCTTCCTGAAACGCGGAAACGAGGGGAAGTGTACGTGCCCCAAGCTCGACCAGCAACGCCTGCATCGGAAATGCGAAAGAGCCGACCACAGCCATCCAGTGGGTTGCTCCGTGACCTGAAACTCCGGTCACGAAGTGACCGGTCTACTTTTGGCACTCATTCCGGGTTGGTCGTCAATTCGCCGACGAGTTGCTTGTCCTTCAGGTTCCAGACGCGAATCGTGCCTGTGAAATCGCCGGCGAAGAGGCGTTGGGCGTCGTGTGAGAACACGATGCGAGACGGGACGTCGGTGAAGCCTTCGAGTTTGAGAAGCTGGTTGCCGTTGGACTGCCACAAGCGGGCGGAGTTGTCGCGGCCGACGGTGGCGAGTTGTCCGTCGCGTGCATACGCCACGGCGAGGACTCCGGCCGGCTTGCCGCGGGTGGTGGGAGCACGCACCGGCGTGCCTCCCGCGGTCGCGTTGAACGTGCGCGTCGGGAAACCGTCTTCGGCGTACCACAGAATCACACGGCCGTCTTCGCTCGACGTGGCCAGCATCTGTCCGTCCGCGCGCCAACTCATGTCGGTGATCTGTTCCCGATGGTCGCCGAGCGTGAACACGCTGCCCCCCGTTTCGGCTTCCCACACGTAGACGCCGCCGTTGCGGTCGCCGGTGGCCAGCAGCGCCCCGTCCGGGCTGAATTCCATCGCCGTCACCCAATCGGTGTGCTTTTTGATCTTGTGCTTCAGCTCGCCCGAAGCGGTATCGTAAATCTTGATGAGCTTGCTCGGCCCGCCGAGCGCCACCAGCTTGTGGTTCGCGCTGATATCGGCCGCCAGGACGATGTCGGTTTCGTCGCCGATGTCGGTGATCCGCTGACCGGTCGTCACGTCGAACAGCACGACGCGGCCGGTGTTCGCACCGCGCCCGCCGGCCGCGAGCAGCAGCTTGCCGTTCCGGCTGAACTTGAGGACGTGCGGGATGCGTTCGGGGAACGGAAGCACGCCCAACAATTCCAGCGTGTCGGTGTTGTACAGCAGGATGCGTTCGTGTCCCGCCACCGCCAGCAGCGGAGCCCACGGGCTGGCCGCCATCGCCGTGACCGGATGCGCCCGCGCCGTGTGCGGCAGCTTGACGTCCGGCAGCTTGGCGGCCGGCATCGGCGGCGGCCCCTCCGGCTTGCCGGTGGTGACCGCGGCCACGTCGATATCGACCTTGCGGCTCGCCGTTTTCGCGGCGGCGACCGATGTCTCCGGCGCGCCGAGTTCGATCCACTTCTTGAGCACGGCCAGATCGGCATCCGGAATCTTCGGCTGTTTCGGCGGCATGAACGGTTCGTCGAGATGCGCGACTACGCGGTAGAGCAGGCTTTGATCGGGATTGCCCGGCATGATCGATTCGCCGCTGCTGCCGCCGGCCATGAGCGTCTGGTACGTGGTCACGTTCAGATCGGACGTCGCCTTGTCCGGGTTGTGGCAGTTGAAGCAATGCTTGCGCAGGATCGGCGAGACGTGGTCCTTGAACGTGACAACGTCCTTGGCCTTCGGGTCGATTGGTTTCGCGGCGTCTTTCGGCTTGGCGTCCTGGGCGAACGCATCCAGTCCAGCAACGATGATGAGGCACGCGAGTGAAATGCGAATGGTCATTGTGAATCGCTTTCTGGCTTCCGTTGTTGAGTCACGCTGATCGTGATGCGTCAGTTCCCTCTCCCCTTCGGGAAGAGGGTTAGGGTGCGGGGTGGTCCAAGCGTGTCGGACCGAGTTTACACGGTGCAGCACCGCGCGGAACGCCCCTCACCCCCGGCCCCTCTCCCGAAAAGGGGAGAGGGGAGGAGGTAGGATTAGTGATTGAACGCGAACTCCGTGGAGTTGAACAGACCCCACAGGATGTCGGCATACACAAGCTGGACGGCGTTGCCTTCGAACCGCTGGCGGATCGAACCGAGTTGGCGTTCCAATTGCTTGATCTGATTGTCCAGTCCCGTCAGGGCGGCGGCTTCCTGACCGTCGTCCTGCATTTTTTCATAGTCGGCCTTCAGCTTTTTGAGTTGATCCTCGCCGCGCCGGTAGTTCTGATCCGATTGCGCCTGCAACCCGGCCAGATGGGCAATCCGTTCCGGATCGTTGATGTCTTCGTTCACGATCGCCACGAGCTTTTGCATTTCGTCGGCTGTTGGTTTGCGGCTGAGGGCACGCACGTACAGTTCTTCGAGGATTTCGTCGGGCGGCTTCTTCTGACTAATCATCGTCGCAATGAGGCGGCTTTGCGCGACTTTTTGCGTGATCGTGTCGCCGTTCACGAGATGCAAAGCCTGCGACAGATTGGCTTCCTTGTTCACCTCGCAAGAGCAGGCGGATTCGCGCGGGGCGCGGCCGAACGTCGTCAGGAAGTAATTCGAGATGTTGCCGGAGTAAAGCTGGACGGCTCGCGTTCCCTGTGGCGACATCGCAAACCGATCTTCGGTGCCGGTGATCTTCGATATCGTGTCGAGCAGCACTTCGGCCCGCAAGCGGCGGACGTAGCCGTGCGAGAAGTACGCTTCTTCCAACTCGTTCGTCGGGTTGGTGGCGGCGGAGAGTTGGTACGTGCGCGAGTTGCAGATGTCGCGGATTAGCTTCTTCTTGTCGAAGCCGTATCCCGCCAGCTTCCGGCCCAGTTCTTCCAGCAGTTCCGTGTTGCTGGGCGGATTGCTGATGCGCACGTCGTCAACCGGTTCGACAATCCCGCGGCCGAAAAAGTGCGACCAGATCACGTTCGCCATCGTCTGGCCGAACGCGGCGTTGTCGGGTGCCGTGAGCCACGCGGCCAGCGCCGGACGTGGATCTTGGCCGTCGACGTCGGGCGCGGTGCCGCCGAGAAACTTCGGCTTCATCTTCCGGCCGTCCACCGGATGATCGACCGTGTTGGCGGCGTTGTTGTTGAAGACCACGACCTCGCGACCTTCCACACCGCGCTTCATGTTCACGCCGGCAAAGAAGCTCGAAAACCCGTAATAATCGTCCAGCGTCCAGCGGTCGAACGGATGGTTGTGACATTGCGAGCACTGGATGCGCGTGCCGAGGAACACCTGCGCGAGGTCTTCCGCCGTCTTCTGCGGGGTCAGGCGCTCGGTCGATGTGTACAGATTGGAAGGCGGCGATTTCAGATTGCTCCCCGAGCCGACAATCAGTTCGCTGACAAATTCATTGAGCGGCCGGTTTTTCGCCATCTGGTCGTGAACCCACGCCGAGTACGACCACATCGCCTTCGCATCGCGGCCATACTGCGGCTGATTGTTCGCGGCCCGAATGCGGAGCATCTCGCCCCACTTCATCGACCAGATATCCACGAATTCGCTGCGGTCCATCAGCGTGTCGATCAGTTTCTCGCGTTTGTTTGAATTGGTGTCGGTGACAAACTTGTCGAACTCTTCTCGTGACGGCGGCAGGCCGATCAGATCGAGGTACACGCGGCGGAGAAACGCTTCGTCGGAGCACAGGTCGGACGGGGCCATGTGCAGTTTCTTCAGTTTGTCGAACACGAGCGGATCGATGTAGTTGTGTTCGGGTGTTTTGGGCCAGCTAAAGTTGTCGTCGGTCGGCAGGACGATGACTTCGGCACCGACCGTGAACTTGTTGAACCGGGTGAACACGAACGCTCCACCGCGGTTATTTCCCTTGACCACTCCGTCTTTGTCGATCGAGGCGACCGCGTCGTTGTTCGTCAGGTACAGAGCCAGCCGCGTAACGTCGCGCACCGAACCGTCCGAATACTTGGCCAGCACAACCGTCCGCTGCGTGGCCCCACCGCCGGCGAACACGACCTTCGACGGCAACATCTCGATGCTCAGCGGCACCGGCGTGTCGCCCGTGTCATCCGGCACTCCGGCTTGAATCCAGCGGAGCAGCGTCTGGTAGTCATCGTGCTCGGGGCCAAACAGTTTTCCCCCGGTGTGTGTCACAGCGGCGGTGACCTTTTCGAGAATCAGACTTTTCTCCGGCACGGCCTGATCGATCCGCCGTCCGACAAGTTGCCGTGTCAGCCGAAAGTAATCTCCGGCCGGGTCATATCCGAACAGCGACAGGTGGAACCCGTCCTTCCCACGCGCCGCTCCGTGACAGCTCCCGTTGTTACAGCCGTGCTTCATGAACACCGGTTCCACGTCCAGCCGAAAGCTAACCGCTCGGGACTGGCTCGCGTCCTTCACCAGAACCGGCACTTCGACCTTCTGGCCGCGAAGTTCAATCAGGAGCCGCGTTTGACCGTCAGCCTTCGGTGCCAGCGTTTGCCCCTGGATGTCTCCCAGTTTCGGATCACCCAACCGGAACTTGGCTTCGCCCGTCACATCGCGCGTCGTCCCCTGAGCGTCTACCGACTGGACAACCACGCTCTGGCGATCTTCGCGCCCGCTGAGTTCGATCTCGGCCGGGAAGACTTTGAGACTTACCTCCGCCGCCCAGCACTGAGCGGTGACGAGAGCGAGAAACGTGACGACAATCGAGAACAGTGAATTCATCTTCATGGCAGGTCCGCCAGTTTCCAATTGAAATTCGGTCATCGAAAATTACTTCGCAGCCGCACGCACGCCACGTTCCGAGTCGATTCTCAGCGTGCCGTAGCCACTGAGTTGCCGGACGGACTGGCCATCTTCGACCACGGTCAGGTCGAGCGTGATTCCTTGATAGCCGCCGACAAGGCATTCTTCGGTCGCTCGCAATGTGAATGAGATTTCCTTGTCGTCCGACGTGATCTCGCGAACCGGATCGACGAGTTCGACGCCACGCGGAAGGCGGGCGAGAGTCGCCTTGGCTTTGCCTTCGAATGGCTTCAGATGGTTGAGCTTGCACACGAGCTGTGCGGTCTTGCCGCGTTCGATCGACGTGCGGTTGAACCGGGCTTCGATGTGCGGTTCGGCCACGAGCAGCTTGAACGGTTGAGCGGCGACGTAGGTCCGATTGGAGTTGTCGTAGTACCCTGGCCGATCGCCGCCGCTGACAGCGGTGAGGGTGACTTGATACGCGCCGGCGGTCGCATTCCGTTGTGCGCCGATCTGATATTCCCCCTCGGTCTGGCCGGACTTGACCGTGATCGGCGTGGCCGAACTCACGCCGTTCGGTCGCCATTCCATGCTCACGGTCACCGGTCCATCGAAACCGTCCGTCCGACGGATCGTGAACTTGATCGGCATCTCGCCGTTCTGCACGAGCGCCGACTTGGGCGAGTCCACTTCGATACTGAACGGAGCCGCTTCGGTCACCACGAACGCCAGCTTGTCGACAATCAGGTGCAGATAGAAATCGTTGTTGCCGTACGCATTCATCGGGATGGTCTGGCGGTAGCCACTCGCGAGTGCCGGCTTGTCGCCGTCGACAGCCGGTCGCACGATGAGGTCGATCAGCGCCGCTTGCGGCTTGGTGTCTGCGGCCGCTTCAAACACGACCGGCACGCGGGTCATCCCCGGCGTCAGGCGAGGAGCCGTCATCGTCACACCTTCGGGGAGGCCCACGGCGACGACTTCGAGTTCGCCGTTGAACGGACGATTGCTGTTGAAGATCGCGATCTGCGTGTTGTACCGGTTTCCGGCGGGGACCGCGATCGCCTGTCGCACCTGCGGTGTGAACTGGTTTTCGGGTTCCGGCGGGATGTAGGTGAGGACGGTATCGACATCGAGTTGGCATTCGACGCGGTAGACGAAGTCCGGCCCGCCGTTGCCGCGATCGTCTTCGACTCCCAGCACGTACTCGCCATCGGCGGGGACGGTGAATTCGATCACTGGATCGAGCGTATCACGATTCAAGCCACCAGCAGGCGGGTAGCCGAGTTGATTCGGACGCGAGTCGGTGGCTCGCACTGTCGGTCCGCCCGACTTGCCATTCAGCGACTTGATCCAGATCGTCGGATCGAGTGGCGAACCGAACGCGTTGGCGAGACAGTGAATTTTGAAACGGTCACCCTTCTTCGCCTGGAACCGGAAGCAGTCCACGTCGCCGGGCTGCTCGATGATCCCGTTGAACGCCACCGGCAATTCGACGGCGGTGGCCGATGCGATCGCTTCGGGCGTGTCGTTCGAATCGGATTCGAGCACGTTCTGGAACGGAGAGATTCGCAGCTTGTTCGGTGTCGGGGCGGGGACGTTGATTTCGGGATCGACGGCAACGAATGCGAAATCACCCGAACGATTCGCCGGCAAGCTGACTGTCGTGTTCCACGGTCCCTGCGGGTCTCCCAGCACTTTCACGGTGAGGTCGGTGCCGGCCTGGCCACCCGCCGGATACAGCCCCGTCGGTCGCGAGAAAGTGCCGACATGGAGGCGATACGTTTCGTTCGCCGCGTTGTAGATGCTGTGCCGGACCTGCACGAAATAGATCCCGTCGCGATCGGCCACGAGCGACGCAATCGGGTCTTGCACGAACAACGCCGAATCGTCCGCTTCGAGGAGCCGCTTGCCGTCCGCGTCGAGAATCGTCACGTGCAGGTCGGGGAGTCCACGATCGACGCCGAGCCGAGCCGCTTCGATCTCAGCGGAGACTCGCTGTCCTGCTTTGACCTCGATCCGATACAGATCGAGATCGGTCGGGTCATTCATGCGGCCGAGAACAGTGCTGTTGACGGGCACCGACTGCGCCGTCTCGCGCGTGTCATTTCGGATTTGATTTCGATTTTGCGACATCTCCGCTTCTTCCACGGTGGGAAACGGACCGACGCTGAACCGCTGGTAGTCGCTGATTCCGTTCGACGTGCGGAGACGCAAGCCGTGCGGCCCGAGCGGGCAATCGTCCGCGAGTTTCAATTTCACTCGGACTCGCGGGCCTGCGTTCCGTCCGTCACCACGTCCCCCACCCTGGCCTCGATTAGCATTGGGGTCGGTTTCCTCCAACGCCTCGATCGATTCCACCGTGATACCCGGTTCGTAGAACAGGACTTCCTGTGGCTTCTCGAGGTAGCGACCGTTGAAGAACACCTCGACCGTTGTGCCACGCTGGCCGCCCGGAGGCGTGAGGCGCGTGAGGCGCGGTGTGCCGGCCTCGGCGACGGTGATGGAAGCAAGCGCAATGACGAGCGCGGCGAGTGTTGGAGTTCGGGGCATGACGTTGTCTCGTGGAAAGGTGGACAACTGGTGGGAGGGATTGCTCCCTCTCCCTTCGGGAGAGGGTTGGGGTGAGGGGGCATCGAATGATCGCGACACTCGAATTCGAATCTCGCGACGCACCACGCTCCCTCACCCCCAGCCCCTCTCCCGGAGGGAGAGGGGAG
>JACRIH010000019.1 GCA_016235885.1 Planctomycetales bacterium
ACACGATCTACCTGACCGTCGTCGATCGCGACCGCAATTGCTGCTCATTGATCCAGTCGATCTTCCACGGCTTCGGCTCGCAAGTCGTCCCCGGAGACGTCGGCTTCGCGCTCCAAAATCGAGGCAACTTGTTCGCCCTCGACGATCAACATTTGAACCGTCTCGAACCGCACAAGCGACCGTTCCACACGATCATCCCCGGCTTCGTCACGAAAGACGGCCAGCCGTGGTTGTCGTTCGGCGTGATGGGAGGCGACATGCAACCTCAGGGTCACGTGCAGGTGCTGATCAACATGATCGACTTCGGGATGAACGTCCAGCAGGCGGGCGAAGCGGCGAGAGTCCAGCATTTCGGATCGCAGACGCCGACAGGTCTACCGATGGACAAGGGAGGCGGCACCGTGGCCGTCGAACCGTGGATGCCCGAATCGGTCATCCCGGCTCTGCAATCAAAAGGCCACCGTTTCGTCCGCGGCTCTGGCCTGTTCGGCGGTTACCAGGCGATCCTGATCGACCACCAACACGGCACCCTGCACGGCGGTAGCGACAACCGGAAGGATGGGTGTGCGGTGGGTTATTGAACTCGTGGTCTGCATCGAAATGGCATCGGCATCACGCGGAGTGAGCGGTATTATCTCGGTGGCTAGCAGCCGCAACACAGATTTGGAGACTGACGATGCCTTCACCCTTTCCCGGAATGGATCCGCAATTAGAAAATCAAGAGTGGCAAGATTTCCATACGCGATTCAACCTGGCGATCAGTGACGCCTTGGCCCCACGGGTAGAACCTCGTTACGTCGTGCGTGTTGAGCGACGAGTTTACGTCGAGCACACACTGCCGGCTGACGACGAACTCCGCTGGGCAGATGTGGCGATCTTGCGATCCGACTCGGAACCAGCGGGCGCGTCCGCTTGGGGTGCAGAGTTTGCTTCCGCAACTGCGATCGCACCTGTCGAATGTGAGCTTCCCATGTCGGAAGAACGTCACGAGACATTTCTCGTAATTCGCGAGCGTGAGTCGATGGAGGTGGTCACCGTCCTTGAAACACTGTCCCCTGCGAATAAGCGTTTGGGAACCAGTGGACGCCAGCAATATCTCAGCAAGCGAGAGTCTGTGTTGGACAGCCGTTCGCACCTGATCGAACTCGACCTGCTTCGCGGTGGAGCGCGGTTGCCTGTGGTTGGAAAACTTCCGCCAGGTGATTTCTATGCGATCGTCAGCCGCAGCGGACGCCGGCCCAAGGCCGAAGTCTACGCGTGGACGCTTCGGCATACGCTGCCAGGCATCGCAGTCCCACTCAAGCAGGGAGATGCAGACGTCGTCCTCGATCTGCAGGCCGTGTTCACCACGGTCTACGACCGCGCCCGGTACAATCTGTCCCTGGACTACCAACGGCCGCTCGATCCGCCACTCACTGACGAGCAGTCGGCTTGGGCCAGACAATTGATCGAGGCGGCGGCACGCCCGGCACTGTAGCCCACTCTCGCCGAGAGCGGAGGCGGCGACCAGAGATTGCCGTGCTATTCAATCACAGTCAGGCTTGCGGTAGTTTGCCTTCGCAGCCGCAACTGCCCGCACGCTGCATCGATGTCGGCTCCCTTGCGCTTGCGAACCGTTGCGACGATTCCACCTTGCTCCAGGATCGCGACGAATTCGTTCAGGCGGTCGTCCGATGGATCGTGGTAGGACAGCTCGGCGACGTTGTTCATGGGGATGAGATTCACGTGCGCGTTTTTTCCGTGCAGCAACCGAGCGAGTTGGTGGGCGTGGTCGGGGAGGTCATTGCGATCTCGCAGCATGACGTATTCGTAGCTGACGCGGCGGCCGGTCACGTCGAAATACTCGTCGGCCGCGGCCAAGACGGCGTCGAGACCGATGTTCTCGTTCACTGGCACGAGTTCGTTGCGCAGTTCGTGGTTGGGAGCGTGCAGCGAGACGGCCAGGTTGTACTGCTTGCCGATCCGCGCCAGTTGCCGAATCTTGTCCGGCAGGCCGACCGTCGAGATCGTGATCCGCCGCGCTCCAATTCCCATCCCCCCCTTTTCATTCAGCGATTCGAGCGCTCGCAGCAGGTTGGGCAGGTTGGCCAGCGGTTCTCCCATCCCCATCACCACGACGTTGGTGATCCGTTCTTCGAGCGGCAACAGCCGGTCGATTCGCAAAACCTGTTCGAGGATTTCGCCAGCCGACAGGCTCCGCTTCAACCCGAGCAGGCCGCTGGCGCAGAACACGCAACCCATCCCACAGCCAACTTGCGTGCTGACGCAGACCGTTCGCCGATCGTCCTCGCGCATGAGCACGCATTCCACGTCGCTGGCATCGGGGAATTCGAGCAGCAACTTCTCGGTGCGGTCCTTCGCCTGTTGATGGGCCACCACCTCCGAGGCAAAAAGGGCGAAGCTCTCGGTCAGACGCTTCCGCAGTGACGCGGACAGGTCGGTCATCGCCTCGTAGTCGGACACCCGCTTGCCGAATATCCACCGGCGAATCTGATCCGCGCGGTAACCCGCTTCCCCTTGGGCTTCGCACCAGTGGGCGAGTTCGTCACGGGACAGATCGAGCAGCAGCGGAAGTGGCATCGGGGGATTTCGGAATGGGGGCACTCCGTCATTCGTGTTGATGGACGGGGTCGGGAGTCTTTTTAAGGAAGGCCACCCACGAT